>QQUK01000368.1 GCA_008501655.1 Calditrichota bacterium | reverse complement strand
CTTGATAATGGTTTTGTCTTTTGGAGGGTTCGCGCAGTTGGTGATATATATGCATATAGTCAATCCTCGACACCTTATCCCGGATATTTTGATTTTTCTTTCAGCACTGCTGAACCTAATGCATTTGACCTCATTGGTCCCCCGTCAAGTTTATTAGAAAATTTAAATGGAGATGATGAAATTTTGTTTGATTGGGAAGATGCATTACCGGGAAGTCCGGGTGATATTATCGAGTATACTTTCTACGTTGGTGAAACAATGACATTTCCTTCAACTCCTCTGCTTGAAATTACATCCGGGACGAGTTCAGAACTGGCAGTATCTTCAGATCTGTTACCTATATGTGACGAAGTATTTTGGACGGTTCAGGCAAAAAACCAAATTGATTTATCAACGTGGGCGAACTCAATCTTTTCAATAACTTTCATGAGACGCGGAGATGTCGATTGCTCAAATGTAATTGATATCTCTGATATTGTATGGATTGTGGAATATATGTTTTCCAGTGGTCCACAACCAATACAGTTCGAAACAGGAGATCTAAACTGCGATACCTTCATTGATATTGCAGATCTTGTATTTTTAGTTAGTTACTCTTTCTCAGGAGGGCCTCCACCTACCTGTGATTATTAACATAGAATATTCATGCCTGCTCCCATGCATGAATCTTTCGGAGACCAAATTATTCAATTGACCCTTTTACGCACACCAATTGTTTTAATTTGGTCTTTTTTTATTGTGCAAAAAAAAAGAGATACCTTTAAAGAAAAAATTAACTCTTCATCCCCCTCGGAAGAAGAAAAATTTATTTCAGGATTAAAGGTATCTTTTGAGGACTCTTAATCCAAACGATAGGTACAAATTAACAAATAAAATATACTAACTATCGAACTAAAAGGCAAGTAATTTGTTTACTATGCTTATTTTATTGCACATATATACTTTACATATATTCTATTACATCATTGATATAAAAAGACTTAAGAAATCGGGAGTTTAACGGTAAAAATACTCCCTTTTCCGACCTGGCTTGTTACTGAAATAGTGCCGCCATGCTCTTCTATAATACCATAGCTGATTGACAACCCCAAACCGGTTCCTTTGCCAACATCCTTTGTAGTAAAAAATGGAAGGAATATGGAATCGAGTTCTTTTTCTGGTATACCAACTCCATTATCTTTGAAGGAGATATAAACATACCCATCATTTTTGTATGACTTAATCGTTAGCTCCCCTCCCTGACTCATCGCATCCATAGCATTCAAAATAATATTTAAAAATACCTGCTCAATTTGTGCTCTGTCAATATTGAGCTTAAGTGACTCTTTTGCTAACTCGAGAGAATATTCAATCGAAGATTTGTTCAGAAGGTTTCCGAGAAGTAGAAATTTACTTCTTATTATTGAATTGATATCAGTAGCTTCTTTTCTATGTTCTGTTTGCCGGGTGAATACCAGGAGATTATTGATAATCTCTTTGATTCTTCTGGAAACTACCAGCATACCATCAATGACTTCGTTATTTATAGATTCTTTTGATTCTTTTATCTCTTCTAAAGATCCGTGTAAAACGGTCATAGGATTATTTATCTCATGAGCAACAGCAGCAGCTAGATGTCCGGCGTTAATTAATCTATCTTTAAGAACAAGCTGTTGTTGTAACTTTTTCTCTTTTTCCTGTATCTGCATTAAATCCGTAATATCAGTTGAAACACCACAAGTTGCATACATATTCCCTTCTGAATCATACAACGGAAATTTATCTGAGATATATGTATGTTCTAAATTATCTTTTTCTATAACTACTTCATGTATTCGTACATCATATTTACCGGCAATCACTTTATTATCATTTTCAAGAAACTTATCTGCATATTCCTTATCAAACAGCTCATGATCTGTTTTCCCTAAAATCTGATTACTGGTGAGATTAAAAATCTCTTCATATCGTGAGTTAGCATACAAGTATTTATGTTCCAAATCCTTGATATAGACAACCGCATGACTTCTTGCAAGGATTTGATCAAATTCTAATTTAGTCTCTAATAATTCTGTTTCAACTGATTTTATTTCTGAAATATTTACTACAGAAGCAATATACCCAATATAGATATTATTAGTATCAAAAATAGGGGCAGTCTCAAGAGTCGTATATAATTTCATACCTTGTTTATTGATAAACTCAAAACCATATTGCATTTTTAAATTGTCTTGAATATTATTCAAATAGTCATTTGAGTTTTTAACTCCATCTTCATCCATAAATTCGTGAATATGCTTACCAACCATCTCTTCAATACTATATCCGAGCATTTTTGCCATACTATGATTAACCAGAGTTGTATTTGAATCTGTATCAAAAACCCAGATACCTTCCTGAGCAACTTCAAACAAATGTTTATATCGTTTTTCACTCTCAACTAAAGCTTTTTCTATATTTTTTAACTCTGTTATATCAATTACGGATACATAGGCAACGGACCAATCCTCGTATCTTTTATCTAATGAAATATTAACTATGATATCTAACTGCTCCCCATCAACAGTTGAAGTTACTGATTCAGCTTCGAATTTTGTACCTTCATTGATTAAAAAGAGTAATTGTCTTTTTAAGAAATCAAGAGAAACACCTTCAAACACTTTTTCAAATGAGTTAAGAACTTCTTTCTTACTATTTGCTTTATGGAGATTAACCGTTTCATAGTTGAGATCGACCATTTTTATCAGAGATATACATTTAATTACTTCATCTTCGTAATCTTCAAAATATGCTTCGAAATCATCGATCCCTTTTTCTTTAAGCTCGTCTATATATTTTTTTAACGCAGAATAGTCTTGTCTTGATATACTAATAGGAGCTAATTCGAACAAGTTTCGATATTCAGTTTCAGCCTCTCTTAAAGCTTTTTCTGTATCTTTTAATTCTGTTATGTCTATAATCGAGACATAAGCATTTGACCAGTCATCAACAGTTGTATCCATAGTAATATTAACTAATATATTTTTTTGCTCACCGTCAAAAGTATTTGTCACTGTTTCAACGACTAGTTTCGAGTCGCCGTTAATCAAAAACATCAACTCTTCAATCAAAACATCCATAGATATACTTTCAAAGACTTTTTCAAATGAATTCAGTACTTCCTCTTTATCTTTTGCTTTGTGCAGATTTATTGTCTCGTTATTAATATCAATTATTTTAATCTTTGCTATACATTTGTAAACTTCATCCGGGTTCTGCTCAAAGAACTTACGGAAATCTTTGATGCCTTTCTTTTTTAAGCCTTCAATATATTTTTTTGTATCTGAAAAATCTTCACGCCATGTACTAATCGGAGCAAATTCAAACAAATTTCTGTATTCCTGCTCAGCATTTTTTAGTTTATTTAGTGCAGCATTCTTTTCTGTTACATCACGAATCATACCTTGAGCACCGACTATCTCATTATCTTTGTAGATTGGTACAACATTAATTTCTAAATCACATACCGTGCCATCGGTACAAACAATTCGTGCAGTATCGTTTTCAATTTTTTCACCCTGAAAAACCTTTTTTAAGGCTATTTTTGTCGATTCTATATCTTCTTTAGGTATATAGTCAAGAGAGGATGTACCCAGGACATCCTCGGATCTATGTCCAAAATTACGTTCCATAGAAGGAGAGATATACTCTAGAATGAGATCTTGATTGACTACATAGATAGCATCAAATGATCTTTCGGTAATCCTTTTAAATTTTTCTTCGCTTTCTTGTAACTTTCGGAGAGTGCTGTTTAATTCAGTAACATCTTTTAAAAAGCCACAGCCCCCTACGACCACACCGCCTTCTAATATGGGAGCAGCGTTGACCTCGATTTCAGCAATATCTCCATTTTTCTTTATCAGCTTAGTTTCTAGGTTTATAAATTCACCCTTGCTTTGAGCTTGAAACGCTTCTTTTATCTTGTTACTTTCTGAGTCAGGAACAATTGAAAGAACATTGACACCGAGTAATTCGATTTGATCATACCCGGATAATTTGTTCATAGATGGTGAGACATAATTCATTTCACCTGTTAAGTTTATCATAACGATTGCATCAAAAGACTGTTCTGCAATCATTTTGAATTTTTCTTCACTTTCAGAAAGAGCTTCTTCAGATTGTTTTCTTTCAATTGCTAATGCTATCTGTTCGGATGCAAATGTTAATATATCAAGATCCGATTTAGAAAACATATCCGGATTATCATAACTCTGTACGGATAAAACTCCAATAACTCCCCCAGGAGATCTCAGGGGAACTCCTAACCATATCTCAGCTGGTTTACCTATTAAGTCAGCTTCACCATTTGCGACAAGCTGATATATCATCTCTTTATCCGCAATCAGTGGTTTTTCTGTTCTTCGAACATAATCAGTAAAACTCTTCTTAAGTGGTTTCGGTTTTAAATCAATAGACGAATCTTGATCTTTACTATATGGGAACGAATACATATCTGTATATGAATCATAAAGAGCAATGAATATATTAGAAGTATCAATTAACAATCCTAAAGATACACGAATCTGCTCTAAGAGTTCTGATAAGTTGTTCGTTGTATTAACAGATTCCGATATATTAAATATAACCTTCTGAATCAATTCGTTTCTTTTCCGTACTGAGATATCAGCTGCCATGAATACTAATTTTTCATCAGATAAAGGTACTAAGAAAGTATCTAAAGATACTTTTTTCCCAAATGTAGATTCAGTGCTTACTTCATATCTTATTGTACGATTGTTTTTAATTGCTTCCTTTGCTTTGCGTAACAACCCGGAAGACTTCCATGATTGAATTTGGTTATAGTTTTGCTTTAAAACATCTTCCTCGGTGCCGCCGATGATTCGTGGTAATGATGGATTGGCAATTATACACTGACCATTTTTATCAAAAACTGAGATACCAATTGGTGAAGTTTCAATAATTAATCTCATCTGGTCTTCACTCTGCTTTAAAGCAAGTTCAGTATTTTTAACATCTGAAATGTCCTCTGCCAAAAGAACAACATTTGTAATAACTCCTCTGTTATTTCTTATGGGATATAATCTACTTTGAATCCATCTGATGCGTCCTTCTTTCCGGAATATTTGAAGTTCATTTAAAGTTTGAGGTGCATCATATTGAATTGGAGGCAGTTTTACTGTTTCGCCTAAAAATGCTCGTTTTATATCTTTTATCAAATCAAACTTTTTAAGTTGTTCATCAGTAAAAATGTTAAACTTATCGAGGATATCAGGAAGTATTTGTTCTGAAATATTCCAAAGCGACAAAAAGCTATTATTTACATCTACAATTTTTCCATCTAAATCCATCACCATTATTGCCAGTGAGGATTGAGCCATTAGGTTCCGGTACCTCAGTTCACTTTCAATAAGAAGATTTTCGGTGTTTACTTTATCAGTAATTTCATTTATAAAAGCAATTATTCTGTTTTCATTTATTATAACTCCACTTAATGAGATAATAATTTCCTTGTCATTATCAACAACCCAGTTTTGGATAGATTCAATTTTCCCGGAAGCATTATGTTTTGTAATCAATTTTGTGAATTTATTCAAGTCGTTTGGATGTATAAAATTTTTAATATTATTATGAATTAGTTTTTTTTCAGATAATCCCACAGTATCACAAGTGGATTGATTAACTTCATAAATTTTCCCTGATGTATCAAATACAATTATCCCGTAAGGAGCATTTGCAAAATATGCATGATACTTAACTTTACTATGAAGAATTGAATTTTCATATATCTTTCTTGCGGTCCTGTCTCTAATCAAACAAATATAATATTCTTCAGTATCAATATGTGTACTAATGCAGTTTACTTCGACAAAGATATATTCATGGTCGGATCTTCGAAAAGGAATATCCGAAAGAATAGAATCCTCGGATTCCAATAAATCATTAAGATTTTTTTCAAAACCCGGATAAGTAAAATCACAGATATTCTTATCAAGCAACTCTTCAACTTCATATCCAACTAATTCAGAAAATGCGTTGTTCGCAAACTTAATGGTCTGTAAATCCTTATCCAAAAATAAAAGACCATCGTTTGATGATTCAAACAATGCCCGGTAACGTGATTCTGATTCTTTCAATGAGAGTTCTGATACTTTTATATCTGTTATATTGACAATAGTAGAAACTAACCGTTTAGGGACATTCTTTGCATCAAACGAAACAGTTCCATTATTGAGAACCCAAACCTGGAAACCATTCTTTTGTAATAGAGTATGCTGGTATGAAAATTCTGTTTTATCTGAATTATTGTGAGAAAGAATATATTTTTTTAATTCTATTATTTCTGAGCTCGGTATAAGTTGAGATGCAGGAAGTTCAACTTTGCTATTTTCTGATACTGGATAATCTAATAATTGACAGAGGATATCGGAGATTATAATAATATCTTCTGATAAATCCCAATCAAGAATCCCGATTTTAGAAGAATTCAATATCTGCTGTAAATCGTATAACTCATCCATAGTACTATATTCGGCTTAATTTAAATATTACAGATCTTTATTATTAAAGATCTTCAAAAAAATATGATAAATCTGTTTGTAAAGCGGATGTAAGTTTGGTTAATGTAGCCAACGATGGTGCAGTTTCTGCATGTTCAATTTGATAAATGAGACTTTGGGATATCCCTGCCATATTTGCCAATTGCCTAAGGCTAATTTTTCTCTCATTTCTTAATGTTTTTAACCTGGAAGCAATTTGATTTGTAACTAACTGATATAAATTTGTAACTAATCCAAATTCCTTTTCTGCTCGGGAGATTACTTCAAAAAACTGTTTTGTATCAAAAGGTTTTGTAATAAATTCAAACACTTTTTCACGAATTGACTCAAATGCCCGTTCAACTGTTGGAAAAGCTGACAGCATTATAATACATACTTTGTTATCAAATTTACGAATCTCTTTTAATACCTCGATACCATCTTTTTTTGGCATAACAATATCAAGAATAATGATTTGAAAATCCTGTTTTTTAACAATTTCAATAGCATTTTGTGGATCTGTTAAGATTTCAACAGAATAATTGCGTTTAACTAATATTCTTTTTAAAAAATTACATACATCAATATCATCATCCACTATCAGAATATTGATGGTCCTTCTTATAACTTTTTTAGTCATTTTAGCTCTCTTTTACCCAACAGACATTATGTTGTTTAGTTATACATAATATAATGTACATATACTATACAATTTGTCAAGTAAGTATTTTCAATTCCGGGTGTACTGCACAGACTATAAATACATGACAATAAGTAACTTAAAGACAATAACAAATCATAGATTACACATTGCAGTTTTTATATATATTTATATAGCAGATAGTACTTTACAGTATGTAAATATCATTTTCTAAAAGTTCTCAAACAAATCTTAAAATATATGAGTACACGCTAACAAAACACTCCTGTTATTTTATCAGCGTATTTTGAACAGAATATTTAGGTAACGTTCAGGAACATAATCCCTATAGTGCTCAAATGTATTTGATCTCTGATAATAGTGAAGGAGGGTGAATCGACCCCCATACTTGGGTTGTAGTACAAGGAGTTATATCCAAATTGTGACCGTTTTTATCGTAAATAATCGACTTGCTAAGAGTACGGTTTTCTACAAGTTCTCATATCTCTTGGTTGCATGATCTGTTGATTTGGCTTATTCTTTTAGATTTTTTTTAGAGAGTAGTGTATGTATAAGGAGTATTATTGCGCAACAATATTAAAATAGATATAAAAATTTAAAGAAGCCGGACACATAAAGCCCAGCTTCTTTTTCTTTTAGAAAAAAATTAAAACCCTGAAACAAAACCTAAAACAACTCTATTTTCCTTATTTTCAATATCATATGTATTCTCCACAATTAGCCGTAGATTAGTTTGTAAAACGTAACCGATATGACCTGTAAATGTTTGGTAAGTTGTATTCTTTCCTGTTCCATTACCAAGATCCTGATCTATGTGATTATATAGCCCTACAAGATACCACTTACTTTTATCTCCATTTGGCCAGTAGATAAGTTCAGCAAAACCGCCTGTTGTTTCCACATTATTTTCAGGAGTAGAATAATCGAATTTTGGGTTATCGTCTTTGCGGTATAAATATTGAAGGTTTAGCTCCAGCTTTTCGACTGCAAGGGTCATGTCAGGCCCGAAGTAGGTTGCTTCATTATCACTCATAGTAGTGTCGGTCTCAGCAACATTAATTGCTTCAGCTTGTTCCTTTCCAAAATAAGCAAACCCCCCTATACGAATATTTTCACTAACATCATAACTGATTCGTCCAGCAAATGTTTTGTACTTGTCATCATCATATGTACGCATTTCATCAGCTTCACCAATTCCATTACCATTTAATATTTCAAAAATAATATCAGGACCGTTTGCAATTCCCCATGTCATCATTATTCCACGATCATATGCCAGTGTTATTCTGCTGTCAAATATGGGTTGTTTATACATCATATAGTCTTCATAAGTAAGTCTTAACTCTCTTTTAAATAAAGGGTCGGAAACTTGAAATTGACCCAGATAAATATCAAAATCTTGTTTGAACAGGTTATTAAACATGATATATGCATCTTCAACTCCAGCAACCTCGCCTCGTTCACTCAAGAAAAAGTAAAAATAATACGCTATGTTTTTACCTAGTGAACCACCTGAAAGAATTTTCAAATTATATGGACTGCTAAAATCCATATCTTTATTTGTTTTGGAATCGTATTTTATGAATCCATCAAATCGGGCTGCAAGAGGAAAGGTTCTTAAAAGCTCAAGCCTTTCATCACCATCTTTCATAGTATAACGTGTTGCTTGCTGATTCTCAAACTCAAATCCGTTACCAGCAAATTCATCACCGTAAGCTTTCAATCGAGGTATTGGAGCATGGCATGTAGTACATGACATACTATATTTCCTTGCAAATGCTGGAATAGCATATGATGAACTATACATAATCATAAAAAATGATAAAACGATACTACCAATTAATAGTTTGTTTAGTACTGCTTTCATTGTTTTTCTCCTATGGCAAAACTTCTATAAAGGTTGAGTGATTATTAACTTCCATTATTCCTGATTCCTCAGAAGGAACATTGAGAAATTCAGCTATAGGTTTTACTAATAGTTGATAATTGAGGGTTGCTGTAATTTTCATCTCCCCAGGAACAGCATCATCTGGAACGGTAAAAGTGAAAGTTTCCATTTTAGTCTCGCGTGGTCCTATCCTGTAGTCGACACCAAGAGTTTTAGTATTCCATTGCTGAATTGTCATACGTCCTTGAGGATCAAAGTATGGCATACGGAAAATTCTGTCACCTATAGGTATACCGTCACGCTGAACACCTTCAAAATTAGGATCATTCAAAGCGATACCCATATCCTGATATGCCAGTACATCAGCTCCGATTGTATATTCCTCACCTTCGAATCCTTTTTTATCTACAGGTAGATGATATGTGTTACCGTTATTATCTATCGCCTCGACATGAAGCCATAAAATTCTGTCTTCAACTGATCCTGTCGGGAATTTGTGTCCTGTTTTCTGATTAAACAGCGCAACGGTAAATCTTACATCTTCACCCGGTTCAGCTTCTCTAATATCTGGATTAATGCGTAGTTCAACTACTCCTCTGACTTTACCTGGATCATGCCCACCGTGAAATAGATGCAGACGAGCATCTTCATATTTTGGACCCATAGATGCTGTCACCATACTACCATAAGTCATATGACAGTCCTGGCACTTAACTCCTTGATCATAGTAAGGACCTTCTTTCCATTCCAAGTGAGTTGATTTAACCCAGATACCATAAGGATCTTTTTCGTTATGGCAAATTCCGCAAAAATCACCTGATGCAAGAAAGTCTGATTTCATTGTTTTATGTGATGGTGAGACAGGATCAAGACGTGGTCCCAGTTTTGGACCTTTTGGATCTACAACATAGTTAAAATTAAACGGAATATCACCTTCAAATCCAGTTATTGTATGACAGAAGTCACAATGAACACCCTCATTTGCTCTGCTGTTTTCTTCTGGACGAGGTGGAGGAACATCTCCTACAAGAAACGACATAGGAGCATGACAACCATTGCATCCCTCTTTAACTTCTGCTACTACTTCATCTTTTTCAGCATGAGGTATAGCAAGGTTGAAATATTCAATCTCATCCCAATGATGAGTGTAAGACTGAGACATCATTGATTGACGCCATTGCTGATAAATATCAACATGACAGGAGCTACCACAATACTCGGGTGTACTCCAGTCATCATAACTATACTTTTTATCAGTATGAGAATCCCCAGCTATAACAGAAATAGTGAAAAACAATAATATACATATGATAGAACTAAGTAGTGATAGAGTTCTTATAAAACTAATTCGAACAATTAAAAAAGTAAAAGTCATATCTTCTAACATCCTTTCTTAATAGAGTTATCTCTCCATGTATAAAATACAATAAATGTTAGTATAGGTTAAGTCAAATAATATCGAGGTAAAAATATGTTGTTAGTTCGTACTATTATTAATACCCTATGCATCTTTTGACTTGTAACTTTTATTTATCAAATTTTTTAAACAAAGTATATTTCAATACAGTAAATAACTGAAAGGGATGACAGCTGTGCTATCATCCCTTTGGAAGTCATAAGATGTTACTTTTATTCATGGTCTATGCCATGAGGTCCAGAACCATCACAAACTCCGATACCTTGCCCGTTGTCTCCCGAACTCTGAGTTAGTCTTGACTAAAACTTGTTATCTTTTTGAAATTTATTAATGGTTTTGTTTTGAGAAAATGCTTTTTTCCTTTTTTGTACTTGTTACCATTTCCATCTTTGGCGTTTTTTTATATAATCAAGATTCTGTGCAAGCAGGATGGTCGAAGCACCTATGCCCCAACCGATATCCGCAATCTTCAAAAGGCATGATTTATCGAGACTGACCAGCATCATAGCCTGTTTTGTTTCGGTCTCGACTTCGGGGCATTGTCTAAAAATTTATCAATGCAGATCAATCAAAAACTGCATTTGTAAATAGTCCATAATTCTTCTCCTGACTTAATCTAATTTATGGCAAATTTCTCCATATTACAACATTAGCAGAAGCAGAGTGAACTGTGACCAGTTCGTAACCGTTTATTGATGTTATTTCAAGAGTAACATCTTCTTTGTTTCGATATGATCATCAGCCTGGAATCTATAGAAGTACATCCCGGTTGATACCGCTTCACCACCCGAGTCTTTGCCGTTCCAGGTTATAGTATACAATCCGGCTGATTCCTCACGATTTACCAGGGTGCGCACTTTCTGACCCAGAACATTGTAAATCTCGATCATTACATGACTACGCCGCGGTAAAGAGTATTCAATTGTTGTAACCGGGTTAAACGGATTCGGATAGTTCTGTGACAGTTCAAACCGATATGGTAGAAGAGCACCCTGTTCATCTTCAACGTCCAACGGTGAGCCGTTAGAGAGATAAATCGTGTCGTCGACAATTCCGTCGATGCCATTGTCGACAATCACCATCAACTGTGCTTCACTCACATTGTCCCAGTTGGGCACGAGATGTTGCTCAGAGTTAGCCCCCACATTGATCCCGGAGTGCATAAACTCCCTTATTTCGGGTCCGCCGAGATCCCTTATAACGAGATCGTATGATGATGCCGCCCCGAAATTAGCTACCCGCAAGCCATTAGCAGGGGTTAGTTCTAAATTGACCGAATCGTCGGGTGGCTGGAGTAGATTATCCAGCGCAAGAAGTCGTTCGCGATCAGGCTCGACTAATACCAGGTCGATTTCACAGGTGCGGACGGTCCCGTCGGGATTAATCAGATGCAATTCATCTCCGCCGCGTATGTCGATCTGTTCGACATCGGTCGGTCCGACCCCATCCCTGCGATAGGCTATAATCACGTCATCATCAAAAACAGTCAGGTGGGCATAGTCCTCGGCTGCACCTGTCATCTGGCAAGACCAGTTACCTTCGGGCAAGAAGTAGCCGATTGGAGAACCTGCTCCCGCCACCTTGGGTCTGATCGGTCTTGCCCCGGGTATGCTGTTAAAAGCAGAATCGAGATACTGTCCAATTGCTCCTATCCCCAAATCAAACCGAACCGAGTCATGGTCATTCCAGAAGATCTCGATGTATCCGGGAGATTTCTCAGCCATCAAAACCGGTGGTGCTTCTTGAGCTGACTCGGATATCTCCGCTAGTCCAGTATAGTTCGAGAGCGGGTCTTCCAGGTAACACAGCTTGTCCCCCGTCCAATTCAAGTCGGGATACTCCCAATTGTTGCCGACAGTGTCGAAGTAGATATCCAGCGGAAGCGTCGGCTCGTTGCTGTCATAAACAGTCAGGTACCATAAACCTGACACACTCCTGAAAAGAGAGTAAGGCGTAACAGTATGACATCCTTCGTTGTTGACGCTGCTAGTATCACAGATAGTGATATTCCTAATCGAACTTGACGCTTCCAGCTCACAAAACATTGAACGCACTTCCGCCAGTGTTTCATTAGGGGTCTTGGTCTCGGCGATCGTCGTGTGATCAATGTTCTTCTGTCCGTCCTGATAGGTGTAGTAGCGACTGATCAGATTCCTGCGAAGGTCGGTCATAGTCAGACTGTTTAGATTCGTAAAGGGACCTATTTCAGGTCGAGCGGCAAACCCAGCTGCATCCTGGAACGCCATCAATGCCGTAACAGCCAGACCAAAACAGGAGCCGCCCCACGCATCCTTGATCGCTGCCCAACGAAACAATGCCGAAGGCTTATACTGCGGAGTGGGCCAGTAGTTGAAGTAGCAAGCATCATAACCGAAAGCTTCAACAAAAGTCGGCCAGCTGGGATAATCCCAGTTAGCGGCTCCCAGATTGAAGAATTCATCCGGGTAAGGTAGAGAGGTGTACGAGTCCGGTTCATTTATATAATCCGGCCATGCTGAGGCTGGCCACATATCAGCCTCCTCATTCGCAAACTGCCAACTGTCATCGAGATGTGAATAAGTAATTAACGAATCGTTGCGCATACGAGTAAGCCCCAGATGCTTGATCTTGAAAGGTGCACTGAGATCAAACAGGTCGGGATGAGCTGTTGATTTCACGCGGACATAGCACTCGGCAGAGGTTTCATACTCTGGAATAGTCCAGGTGTAGTAGTTTGAAGTTGCGTCGGCACCTGAAGCGATTGTGTTCCAACCTATATCAGGTTGATTCGGATTGTAGCTAGTGCTGTAATCAATGTCTACCGAGGTTACGCTGTCAGGTACTTGCCACTCGATATTGAAAGTACCATACGCCACCACCCACTTGTCACTGCCGGGTTGCAGAACGCGAATCGGTGAGGGATCGGCTTCTCCGTTGAACTCATCAGCTCCGATATCAACCAGCATACTGCCATTTTCGTCACCATCCAGAATTCGCGCCTCGCCATCAATGTCAAACATCTCCTGCGTCTGGGTCGTGAACCCGGCGTCGATCAGCAGTGAGGCTTCCGACAGATGATAGTTAAGGATGCGATAGGTGCTGTTCGTATCGGCGTAATCCCGTATATCTCCCATCAGGATTAGGGTATCGCCTGAAACATGCAGGATCGGGTACCAACGGGGATTGGTCGTATCAGGACAGATAGCAAAATCAACTAACGTCTGATTAGACGGAAAACTGGCCGATTCATCAACCAGCTTCGACAACCCGGTTTGGCTGTCATACGCTAATGTATCGATTGCACCGATAATTTCAGGTACTAACCCCGGTGCCATATTGATGTTGGTGGAAAAATCACCACCTAGTGCCTGGAGATTTTCGACCGTGTATATCCTACCATCAGGTCCTTCGTATCGAAGTTCCTCGGTTGCGCTGCCGTTATTCCAGAAGTTATTACCGGCCACAACAGGCGCGCCATCGTCTCCTTTGAACAGACCGTAATCGGTATGACCCACTATGAGATTATTGGCAAGTACACACTGCTCAATATTATCCAGACCACCCACCAGAATACCGATTTCCCCATTGTCAATGACCGTGTTACCTACTATCTTTGCCGTTCCACCGGATAAGTGGATCCCATACGGATAGGTATCGAACTGATTCAGCCCGTTACCTATGAGAACGTTGTTGTCGATCCTTATCGGGATACCGCTACCAAAATTATCCAGACCACGGATCGCCGCATAACCGTTACCGATAAACTTCGAATGTAGTATTTCTATTGATTCCAGCCCATGGTCGACCGGGAAGACGATTCCATAACCGGTGTTGTTGGCGATGTGACAGTCTTCTAGTTCAATATTGGTAAAATTGTCTCCCAGATAGAAAACCTCAATACCGTCACCTTCGTTGTTGAGCAGTTCCACTTTGTTCAGTCTCAGGTTCTGGTGATAGCCGGTGCGATTCTCAAAATAGACAGCTGCTGAATAGGGATCGGAACGAGTGATACCTTTTATCGTTGTATTGGAGATATCATAATCATAACCACCAGATCCCCTCAGTACCACTCCCGAATACCAACTATCCTCTATCGTTACACTATCGAGAGTAAGACCACCAAAGGAGTGAATCCCGCTCCGCGGATAGCGAATAAGGGTTCTGGTAATCTCGGCAGTAGCCCCGGAGTCGATAAAGATCCCGCTGCCATGTGCCATCCAGTTGCTCAATATCGGATTCGGTTGAAACTTATTGTCGGTATCGCCGCCATGCTCATCGTCTTCCCACGAAGTAAGCACTGAGCTGTCGATATAGAGCTGCCCCTCATTTTCTATCCCACCCATAGTATAGAACTTAAGTACCGAACCTTTACCGATACTCAAGGCTCTGCCCGGCGGCACATGAATTTCATTGGCTATAATTGGCAGGTCATCGCTGCAACGGATGAACGCCGAATCCACCACTTCGGCATCAATCAAGTAAAGCTTATTCTGGTCATCGTTATTCCCCGTGTTGCCCTTAATAGACCTTATGCCGCAACGACGAATATCGATTAGTGCACTGATATCATCCTGCCAGTAATCTACGTCTTCAAAGTGGCAATCCTCGAGAGTGAATTCAGCAGCATCGCGGACAATGATAGGGTAGCTTTGGTTGGGAAACGTGAGACGCTCAAAGCGACAATTGCGTATAGTCACGGCAATTTCATTGGCACCATTAATATCAGTTATATTGAGTAGACTGAAAAAAGGCGGACTGTAGTCTGGACAGTAGCAGTTT
>QQUK01000167.1 GCA_008501655.1 Calditrichota bacterium | reverse complement strand
TCAAAGATAGGTTCAGTATGGCAGGATGTCAGCTCTTCTCTTCCGTCGGGTACGATTACCAGTGATGGTTCTACTGATTTTTATGATGCTCATGAAAAGAAGGATGTTCAGAATACTCAGGTCGATGTCTCGCTCTTGAAATCAAGCGGATATTTTCCATCCAATGGTATCGTCTATATCTCTGACCAGCGAAGTAAAAGCAGCGGAGAGTTGAATGGTACTTCTCTGGTTAACGGTGAGGAGCTTGGAAGACCTTTAACATTTGTCTGTGAAAATCCTCTGTATGTTCAGGGTGATTATAATACGGTAAACAAACAACCGGCAGCAACAATAAGTGATGCAGTTACGTTTTTATCCAATGACTGGGATCCGTCACTTTCTACAAATAAATATTCAGATAGAAAAGCATCAAAAACCGAAGTAAATCTTTCAATCGTCACCGGTGATATCGAACCAAATTCTGGGAACTATGGTGGTGGGTTAGAGAACCTTCCCCGTTTTCTTGAAGACTGGAACGGTACCGAGTTTAAAGTACGCGGATCTATGGTTCAGATGTGGCGTTCCCAGGAAGCAAATGGTGAATGGAGATATATTCAGAGTAAAGATGCATATTATTCAGCTCCGACAAGAAACTGGGGTTTTGATACAGATTTAGAAGATATGAGTAAACTTCCACCGGGTACACCTATGGTTCGTGTATTTTTAAGAACCGGATGGAAACAGGAAGATGTTGTATATACAAACCAAGATGGTTTATAAGAAAAGAGTGAAAAGATGAGATACGTACAATCCAATGAAAAAGGTATCGCGACCTTAATCGCTTTGATTATGGTTGGTATGCTTACCCTGATCGGTATTGCTGTGATGTCTACATCAGATGATGAAGTGACTATTACAGGTAACGGTTTACAGGAAACAAGAGCGTTTTATGCCGCAGAGGCAGCGCTTGAAAGTGCCGCTGCAAAACTTCATTATTTATCTGATTCAGCCGGTGGATTGACAACAATCATGCCATCCGGATATGGGCAGATAAATGAAAGTAATTTTACTTTTGAAACAGCAGATTTAGGTCCGGTAGAACAACGGATTCTCGATAATGGTACTCTTGCCGGATTACATGCCAGAGTAAAATCATATGAGATGAAAGCGACAGCTGTAAACGAAGTCGATGGTTCAACGGTACAGCTCTCACAAACGTTTGAACGTGCTTTGGTCCCACTGTTTCAGTTTGCTGTGTTTTATGGAAATGATTTAGAAATCGCTCCGGGACCGGATATGACTTTGATAGGTCGTGTACATTCTAATGGTAATTTGTGGCTGCAGGCTAACAGTTCTTTGAATATAGATAGTTACATTACAGCATCCGGCAATATTCTGCACGGCAGGAAAGGACCTGGTGGTGTTTCAAGCGGTGATGTGAATATTAAAGATGGTAGCGGTAATTATATCAGTATGAAAGAAGGCGGAACGGATTGGCTTGATGCTGATGATGGTCACTGGTATGATTCATCAATAGCCAAGTGGAATGGTCGAGTCCAGGATTCCACGCATGGTCAGGGTCCGCTGGAACTTCCTTTGAACAGTACTGATGATCCACATAAATTAATCGAACGTGCTGATGGTGGTAATACCGATTCATATGAAGAATTAGCAACGTTGAAATTTATCGATGGTGAAGCATTTGAGCTTGTTGGTTCAACATGGAATAATGTGACTGCTGACATGAATAGTAAAGGTATCATTAGACTTGATACGTTCCATGATGCCCGTGAAGGTGAAGATGTGATTTCAACGGAGCTTGATATAGAAAAGATGTATGATGAAGGATATGCTCCATCAAACGGCGTAATTTATTTTGCCGATGATAACGGTGGAAGTGGTTATCCGGCGTTACGCATTAGCAATGGCGAGGAATTGGATGACGGCTTAACAATTGCTTCTGAAAACCCTGTGTATACAAAAGGTGATTTTAACTCGGTAAATAAAAAACCGGCATCTATCATGGGTGATGCGGTTACTTTTTTATCAGATAACTTTGATGATGCGCTTAGCTGGGGTAGTAAATCTGCACGTGTTGCAACGGCTACAACAGTAAATGCATCATTTTTAACAGGTAACACCGAAACAACTTCAACTAATTACAACGGTGGTCTTGAAAATCTTCCAAGATTCTTAGAGGTCTGGTCAGGTAAAAGTTTCACCTGGCGAGGTTCGATGGTAAATCTTTGGAACTCGGTACAGGCAAATGGTGATTGGAGTGGAACTTATTATTCACCTCCGATTCGTGACTGGGCTTATGACACGGATTTAGATGACCCTAACAATCTTCCTCCGGAATCACCGGTAGTCAGAGTGTTCCAGAGAACCGGTTGGAAAGAATCTGATATCGGATATACAAATTTAGATTATTCTGACCTTGCTGTAGATTAGAAAGATATTGATAAGTATTAGGTATAAAGCCCGCATGATAAAAATTATGCGGGTTTTTTATTGAATCGTAATATCAAAGGGGAGGCGGGTATAAAACTCTGCAGTTTCTATCGGGGCGATTGATTCGATGAGTTCATCCTCGGATTTTTCACCGGTCAACAGTTTGATAAAAGGTGAGAGCATGGAACGACCGGGAAGAATAAACAGTGGACGTTTTTGGGGGTAGATTTCTATATCGTAATCATTGAGATTTAAATCTGATACTACATAGTCGATTGTCTCTTTGAGTCCGCCAACGTTATCTACTAATCCGTTTTGAGCTGCTTCATTGCCTGTCCATACTCTCCCCTGCCCGAGATTGTCGACGGAATCAGCAGACATCTCTCTGTTCCCGGCAACTAATGAAACAAAGTGGTCATACATAGATCT
The DNA here is from genome assembly GCA_008501655.1 of Calditrichota bacterium. Lineage (GTDB taxonomy): Bacteria > Zixibacteria > MSB-5A5 > GN15 > FEB-12 > QQUK01. The sequence goes on along the minus strand of QQUK01000167.1, from coordinate 1,096 downwards.
CAGATGATAATAGTATTTATCTCTTTCCTCTTCAGTAAACGGATTGATGTTTGACATCATCGCTGAATACTTGCCCCGTTTAAACAGTTCTTTATTGATGTACAGTTTTTCATAAAGTTGTTTAAAATCAGCTTTGCCGCCGAATATTCCGATGGAACCGGTTATGGTTGCTGGGTTGGCAAATATTTTTTGGGCAGCCATAGCGTAGTAATAGCCACCGGAAGCTGTAATATTAGCCATAGAGACATATAGTTTTTTATGTCTGGCATAGACATCCAATGAATGATAGATTTCTTCCCCGGCCATGGCAAAACCTCCGGGAGAATTTATTCTTAAGATAACTGCATCCGGTTTTGATTTATACAGCTGATGGAGACTTGACTGTACTTTGCGGGGAGTGACTGATCTTCCTCTGCTGTAGAAGGATGAATAATTATCAGGCTGTACTTCTCCTTCGGTTACCAGCACAGCGATGAGCGGTTTTTTCTCCCAGCTGTTAGTAAAAACAGAATCAGCATGGTAACGGGAGAGGGATATCTGTTTTCCTTCTTTGTGCAGTTGTTTAGCATATTCATCAAAATATGCAAGTGAATCGACCAGCCCGAATTTATAGGCATCGACTGATGTAAACGGTCCGTTATTAATAATATTTATGACTGAGTCGGGTGTGAGGTTTCTTCCGGCGGCAATGTCTGTGACAAACTGATCATAGAGGTTATCCAAAATGCGGTTCATCTGTTTTTTATTGGCATCTGATGATTCATGTTCGGTGAATGTTTCCGCGGCTGTTTTATAATCACCGATACGGATTAAGTCGACATTCACACCGAGTTTATCCAGAGCGGCACCATAGAAGGTTAACTCTGTTCTCAATCCGACTAAATTAAGCTGACTTATTGGTGCGATAACAATTCTGTCGGCTGCGGATGCGATATAGTAAGAGATATTGGATGGATAGGAGATGTAGCAGGTAACCGGCTTATTCTGTTTTTTCAGTGCAAGAATCGCATTGCGAAGTTCCTGTGCCTGTGCAAAACCGATAGAGATCCGGTCGAGATGCAGATTGAGTCCGGAAATCGATGGGTCAGAAGCTGAT
>QQUK01000099.1 GCA_008501655.1 Calditrichota bacterium | reverse complement strand
ATAATGCGATCCGATTACTATAATAATATCGGCGTTGGAACTTGTTTTCACAACAGATTTATATGCAGTTTCTAATCGTCCATATTTTTTAACCGGTACATTTTTAAAATCAATCGAACGGATTAATTCGTTGATATCAGTGCTTCGTTTTGTAGAGAGTGGTACGATATTGTACTGTAAACTGATTTTTGCAAGGAGATGAAAAATCTTCTGATGTTCTTTCCGTTTTACAAAACCGGTGATAACATATGCTTTTTTACCCGGAAACTTCAATTGAACAGATTTTACAAATGATTCGACACCTTTAAAATTATGCCTGACATCGAATATATGCAAAGGTTTATTTGCCTTCTGTACAATCTGAAAACGTGCCCGCCATACTGTGTTTTCGATTCCATCTTTGACAGCTTTTTTTGTAATTTTCAAACCGTTTTCTTTTAAAATCTGACAGCCCTTCAGGACAAGCGCACTATTTTTTAACTGATGTGTTCCGACAAGTGAAGGTGAAAGAGAATGAAATTTTAAATTATCTAAGTTACTTGTTATCGAAAGTTTCTCCCATTCAAAATTGAAATCTTTTTTCCTGATCTGATGAAGAGGTGCATGTAACTCCTTGCATCTTTTTTTTATAACCACAGCAGCTTTTTCAGGAAGCATCCCTATCAGATGATCAGTATTCGGTTTAATTATCCCGGCTTTTTCCTTTGCAATTTTCGGGATAGTGGAACCGAGGATTTCCATATGGTCTTTACTGATGTCAGTTGTTATTGTTAGAATCGGATTTAGTACATTGGTTGCATCAAGCCGCCCGCCAAGTCCTGTTTCGATCACAGCAATATCAACTTTTGAATGAGCAAAATGGTCTAAAGCCATCGCAGTCGTCAATTCAAAGAAAGATAGTTTCCGTTCCGCTAATATCTTCCGGTATTTGTCAATAAATCTGACTACTGAAGATTTCGGGATTATCCGTCCATTGACCGATGCCCGTTCGCGCAATGTGACTAAATGAGGTGAAGTAAACAATCCGGTTTTATATCCCTGTTTTTGAAGAACCGATGCAAACATCGAAGCTGTCGAACCTTTCCCGTTTGTTCCGGCAATATGAATAGTTTTATATTTTTTCTGGGGGGCACCGATATTTTCTAAAAATTCACGGATATTATCAAGACCGAGCTTCATTCCGAAGAACTCTCGTGATAATATAAATTTTTCAGCAGCGTCATAAGAATGCTTTTGCATTCTTTACTCCCACATAAAACGCAGCAATTTTATAACAGTTGAACGGAGTTCTTTTCGATTGACGATTTTATCAACAAACCCTTTATCGAGGAAAAATTCGGTAGACTGAAATCCTTCTGGGAGTTCCGCACCTATTGTCTGTTGAATAACTCGCGGTCCGGCAAAACCTAAAAGTGCTTTTGGTTCGGCAATTATAACGTCACCTAACGATGCATATGACGCCATAACTCCGGCTGTCGTCGGATTTGTGAGGATAGAAATATATGGAATTTTCTTTTCTGCTAAGACCGCCAAAAGCGCTGATGTTTTTGCCATCTGCATAAGGGATAAAATCCCTTCCTGCATACGGGCACCTCCCGAACAGGAAATAATGATTAATGGAATTTCACGTTCAATAGCTCGTTCAATAGCACGGGCAATCTTTTCTCCGACAACGGAGCCCATCGAACCACCTATAAATGCAAAATTCATTATAGCAAAAGAAACTGTAATATTATCAATTGAACCGATACCGGAAATAACACCTTCTTTTTTCCCGGTTTTTGCTTGAGCAGCCTTTAATCTGTCAGGGTATTTTTTTGAGTCTTTAAACTGCAAAGGGTCTTTTGATGCTAAGCCTACATCAAATTCTTCCAATCTCCCGTTATCCAAAAGTAATTGTATATATCTTTGTGAAGAAATCCTAAAATGGAAATCACAGTTGGGACAGACCCATAACAGCTCTTCCATTTTTTTTCCATAGACAACTTCACCGCAGGAATCACATTTTGTCCATAACCCTTCAGGTATATTCTTTTTTTCCTGCTGGGCTAATCCTGATTTATCTTTTCGGAACCATGCCATAATTTACATATCTCCGTTATTTTCAAAATATCGTACCATCACCAAAGCATCCTCAACCGGTGAATGATAATAATTTGGCCTTCTATACAACAGTTTAAAATCATGTCTTTCATAAAAAGAAATCGCCGAAACATTGCTCGGTCGAACTTCAAGTAATAAATACTCACACTGAAATTTTTCAACAATTTGTAAGATATTATCCAAAAGCAATTTGGCAACTGATTTCCTGCGAAATTTTTCAACCACAGCTATATTAGTTAAATGGGCTTCAACATAGGCAATATAATAACATGCGTAACCTATTATCTCACTTTGAGATTCAGCTACAAATCCACCCCAGTTCTCCCCTTCAATCTGCTCGACAAAAGCATCCCGACCCCAGGGGTCTGAAAATATCTCCATTTCAAGCTCAAAAATCCGGTCAATATCGGATATTTTCATCTCCCGGATTACTATGGTCTCGTTATTTTCTATTTTTGAGCTCAAAGTTTATCTCAGCTTGTGATTTCTGAATATATAACGGTTCCATTTCAGCAAGATCACCATCCTCACCTTTTTCAAGTTTTAATGTGCCTAACTCCAATAAGTCAGATGCATCATACATGATACGATTTGTATAATCCAGTTCGTGACCACTTTCCAGCTGTCCATCTAATCCGATTATTGCAAATCTATTTTTTTTGCAGAAATCCGATAGATGTTCAAGTTTCATGACTTCCAATCTCTGTAAATAGTAACTGCCGGAGTTTACCGGAACCACAAAAAACTGATCTTTTTTGAACTGCACTATAATATAAATATCATCCGATTCATTTCGAAGTTTATATGCGGCCATCTCAAAATGATTTATTCCAACAATCCGAATACCCAAAGCTGATACCATTCCTTTTGCTGCAGCTATTCCAATGCGGAGACCGGTAAATGAACCGGGACCTAAATTTACAACAACTGCGGAAAGACTCATTTTATCAACCCCGGATGATTTAAAAACTGAATTGATCTTTTCAATTATAATCTGACTGTGTGACTGTTCCACAAGCTCATCGATCTTGACAACGCGGTCTCCACCGCTAAGCATTCCTATTTTCAAACGGTTCGATGAAGAATCTATTGCTAAAATATTTTTATATTCCATTTTTATTCTTTCAGAGAAATAGAGAGCTCTCTCTCCGTTTCAGTAAGAATCGTAAACTCAATGAGGAAATATCTATCCGGCAAAAAATCTTCAGCACGTTCCCCCCACTCAACAACAACAAGACCTTCCTTCAATAAATAATCATCCCATCCGATCTCTACAAGTTCAGAAGTATCAGCCATCCGATACAGGTCAAAGTGATACATCGCTTTTTCCCCGGGATATTCATTGACAATAGTATAAGATGGTGAGTTGACTTCATCTATATTCAAACCGAGCGCCTTTGCTAATCCGCGGACAAAAAGTGTTTTACCGGCACCGAGTTCCCCCGACAAAATCAGGACATCCTGAGGTGTAAGAAACGAAAGAATCTTCTGAGCCAGTAACTCAGTTTCTCTTTCCGAATGAGAAACTATTTTGAGAACCTTTTTCACGCTACACTTTTGGTGTCATTACCGCAACCGGTACTACCATCTCCTCAATTGAAATTCCGCCATGCTGGAACGAATTATGAAAATAGCGAACCATTTCGTTATAGTTGTTCGGATAGACAAAATAATAATCTTCTTTTGCTATAATATAGGTTGTCGCAAGACCCAATTTGGGTAAACGCCATTCTTCCGGTTTTTTTATTAAAATTGAATCTTTCGGATCAGAATTCAGATTATCACCATATTTATAACGTAGATTGGTCGATGTTGATTTTTTTCCGTGAGCTTTTGTTCCCCGTTTACAAAGT
>QQUK01000319.1 GCA_008501655.1 Calditrichota bacterium | reverse complement strand
GTAGCCGGAACGGCAAATGTTGTCACTACAGCTCAAAACTGCAAAGTTCAGAAAATTATATATATGTCTGCAATGGGAACAAAACCAGATGCTGAGTCAAAATACCATCAATCAAAATATAAAGCTGAACGGGAAGTGATTTCATCAGATATCCCATATACGATTCTTAGGCCGTCTCTGGTGTTTGGGGAAGGGGATGGGTTTGTTTCGATGCTTACTCAAATGATGAAATTCTCACCGTTTCTCCCTATCATAGGGAATGGAAAATATCAGATGCAGCCAGTTTATATTGATGACTTAGTCGAGGCAGTAAGTCAGACTGTAGAAAAAGCTGAAACAAACGGAAAAATAATTGAACTCGGTGGTCCCGAAAAACTTGAATATTTGGAAATATTACATATACTTAAAAAAGTGACCGGGAAAAAAAGGATGAACTTTTACTTCCCGAAACTGTTAATGAAAAGTATCGCGGCTGTTTTGGAAGCAGTTGTTAAACCTGCTCCAATCACACGGGATCAGATTATTATGATGGATGCCGGGAATACCGGTGATATAGAAGATATGAAAAAAATATTTAACATTGAACCACTGTCGTTTCAAGACGGGTTAGAAAAATATATGAGGTAATGATGTCTGAAGTAAAAGAATATGATGTTGTAATTGTTGGTGCCGGACCGGGTGGGCTTTGTGCAGGTTTATATGTTGCCCGTGCTAATAGAAAAGTTATCTGTATTGAAAAATATTTAACCGGCGGTCAAATTGCCAATACTGCTGAAGTTGAAGATTATCTTGGATTCGAACATATTTCAGGTGCTGAGCTCTCAATGAAATTTGCCGATCATGCTAAAAAATTCGGTCTTGAAATTGAATCCGATGAAGTTGTAGAAGTCTACGTCGATGGTGATGACCGGATAGTTAAATGTGCATCGGGCACAATCTATAAAGCAAAAGCTGTTATTCTCTCATCCGGTGGTTCACCGGTTAAACTTGGTGTTCCCGGTGAGGAAGAGTATGCCGGGAAAGGTGTTTCCTATTGTGCTATCTGTGATGGCGCCTTTTTCAAAGATCAGGTTATTGCTGTTGTCGGTGGTGGCGATGCTGCTGTCGAAGAAGGATCTTTTCTGACTAAATTCGGTTCCAAAGTTTATATCATCCATCGCCGGGATGAACTTCGGGCTGCCAAGATTATTCAACAGCGAGCATTTGCAAATGAAAAAATAGAATTTATCTGGGATTCCGTAGTTGAAGAGATCGAAGGAGATGACAAACAAGTTCGTCATCTGAATTTGAAAAACGTAAAAACGGGTGAAAAATCAAAAATTGATGTTGGTGCAGTATTTCCCTTTTTAGGTTTCCATCCTAATTCAAATGTAACCAGAGAAAATATCAGAAAAGATCAAGGTGGTTATATTATTACTGACTACAAAATGGAAACATCAATTAAAGGAGTTTTCGCCTGTGGTGATGTCAGGGCACAGCTCGTCAGACAGATAACAAATGCTGTCGGTGATGGTACAACCGCAGCCGTAGCAGCTGAAAAATATATTGAAGAATTAGAAGATAAACACGCGAACCGCGTTTAATATATTTTTTTAGAATAGTATGTGAAACGATTTGCATATATTTTACTGTTTTCGTTGATATTCGCAACATAGACTAATCGGCAATACTACTGCCGGTTAATAATCCTTGCCAAAAACCGCTCTTTTTACTATGTTTATAGCATACTAAAGATAAATACAGCGCAAGTATTTCGGTATACATATTGCTTAAATAAAATTTAGAAAAACTATTCACAGATTTTGGGAGTGGTGTGTGCTGAACTTTCAGCCACCTGACGTTAGAGTCGGGCATCCCCCCTCCACCACTCCCATAATATTTCCTCCTGTATTATATTATTTAAATAATTTCCGGTTTTTGTCGATACTCTAATAAATTGAGAGAGTTATGACAAATACATCTAAAAAATCCACAGATTCATTTTTTGTTAGATTCAGTTCTATTCTTCTGATACAGATTATTTTTATATTTGTATCTTTTGCGCTTTTGTTCCTTTTTCCGGTTAAGGAAGAAGTGAAAAATGCAAACAGATTGAAAGTTCAGGAGAGTTTTGATGTTATCGGACAACAGATTGAAGAGAAGATTCAGTCTGAAAGATTAGTTAATAAATTACATGTTGTAGAACCGATTATTCAAAATGTTCTGTTTCAGATGTTCAGAGAAGAACAGGTCGATGCTGCTATTCTTTTTGGGAGAGACCATCATGAAGTTCCGATTCCCCTTGTCTCATTCGGGAAGTTTAAGGAATCTGCTGATGCTGATAACAGTAGCGAAATCTACGAATTGATCCAGACCGATTATTTAAATTTTGAGCTGAATAAAAATACAAATGAATTGACCCAGTCAATCCCGAATACAAAAAACGCAATCTATTATTATAACTTTCAACATAATAACATCACTTATGTTTTGGTCACAGTTTTAACCCATGACTATCTGGTAACTTCTAAAAACAAGGTTTTCTATGTATTTATTCTACTGTTTTTAGGTTCGATACTGATCTCATTATTGACCGTTTACTTTTTCGATAAAAGATTCCATCGCCCTCTCTATACTTTAATTCAGGAATTTCATTCAGCATCAGGCGGGGGGTTAGGACATATCAAAGGTATCCAGGTTGACGCCGAACTTCAGAAATTAGCCGCTGCTTTTAACAAAATGTCAGATGCTCTGGATGAACATCAGAAAGAAATAGATTCCAAAAATCAGAATCTGAAACATACTTATTCAGAACTGATCAGTTCAAAAGATTTTTTACAAAATGTGATAAATTCTTCTGGTAATTCTATCATTACTACCGACAGTGATGGATTGATTAAAATCTTTAACAATACTGCGACAACCGAATTTGGCTTATCAACTGAAAAAGCAAAAGGTCGGAATGTTAATGATTTCTTTGCAAACAAAATTGATCTTTCGCAAAAAGAGTTTGAAACCGATGAGTTTGAAACGGTTTGTTACAAACAGGATGGTACGATCTTCCCGGCATATCTGACGATTACTCCGATTTATAATGAAGGAAAAGAGATTACATCATTTATTTTCAGGGTTCGTGATATAACCGAATCAAAATCTCTGCATGAAACAATGATTAGAATGGATAGATATTATACCAAGGGAGAGATGGCGGGTGACATTGCCCATGAAATCAATAACTTTCTTGCGATTTTGTCCGGTAACATTGAATTGATGCCGCTGTTGCTTAAGAAAAATGACCCTGAAAAAATTGACAAAAAACTTGAGCTGATGAAAACGACTGTTGATCGGATTGTTAAATTTACAGATGGATTACTTGAAGCAAATGACGGGAAAGCATCTTTTGCTCAATGTTCCATGAATGATGTCATCACGATGGTTATTGATTTTCTACAACCGCAGAATAAATTTGATTTTATAACGATCGAAAAAGATGTTTCGGATTCTATTCCTATTGTTGAAGTCGATATAGGGCAGGTTCAGCAGCTGCTTATAAATCTTGTTTACAATGCTGCTGAAGCGATGCAGGAGAAAAAAGAAGATAATAAAATCATGATTTCAGCTTGTTTGAAATCGTCAGCCGAAGAAAAGTCGGTTGTTGTGACAATTGCCGACAACGGTCCGGGAGTTGAAAAAGAAAAAGAAGAGATTCTTTTTGTCAGGCGGTTCACTACAAAAGCAACCGGTCATGGAATAGGATTAGTCTCCTGTAAACAGATTATAGATAACCATCAAGGTACCATTTCATACCGGTATGATAACGGTGCAAGATTTGAATTTGACATCCCGATTATTAAACGAGTCAAAACTGTCGAAACAGACGTTCCTGATCAAGCGGGTGTTACCGTTTAACTTTTTGTTGCACATCAGATGTACAACTTGTAGATTTTGTTCATGAAATATTCTCATTCAAAATCAAACCTCTTTC
>QQUK01000283.1 GCA_008501655.1 Calditrichota bacterium | reverse complement strand
AAGAGCATCTTTGATATCAGTACCGTCGCATTGGATTATCTTTAAGCCAAAACGCTGGAAACCTTCAAAGGGGGTTGTTGGATCACCTTCGGGGAACTGTTCTTCAACAGATACTGAGATTGCCCAACCGCAGTTATAAATAGCTGCGATAAATTTTGTTTTATAGAATGCGGAGTAAAAGACCGCACGGCCGAATTCTGCTTCCGAGGTTGAACCTTCACCGATTGCACAAATAGAGATAGCATCTTTTTTATATCTTCCACCCGGATAATGAGACTGTTTGGATATTTTAGTCGGGTGACCGATAGCTTCGGCAATACCGGCTGCTTCGAGGGCATGACCGCCGGTTGGGGAAGATTGCGGAATAATAGCCATTTCCGGATATCCCGGGTGTGCCGGAATCTGCTGCCCTTTGTTCGGGGATTTGGCATCACCGATTGCTTCGAGCATTTTATCATATAATGATGAACCACGGTGCAGATCGAATGCTTTGTTACGGTAATAACCTGACCATGGATCGTCTTTATGTAAATTTTCACAGAAGGCTACATCGATTAGTTCTTTACCACCACATCCGATGAAAAAGCGGTTATATCCTTTACGGAGAAGCAGTTTTTCTTCCATTTCAACCCGGCGTGCTTTCAGCATAGTGTACATCATAGCACGCAATTGCTTGGCTGTACGGCCGGAATATGCTTTCAGAGGCTCAGTAGCCGAGGGGCTCTTTTTTGCCTTAGATTTTACAGTTTGAACATGTTCAAGGATTTTGACAACGTCCAAGAGGTACTCCTTTTCTATTTATAAATCTCATTTTATCAACTTTATTAATGCTACAAACACTCTTTTTATCAAAAAGCTCCAACAATTATAAAGATTTTTGCACAAAAGTAAATTCAAAAATGCTTTATTTGTTAAATAATCATGTTTTTTTTCAAATAAGATTTCAAAAAATAGCTTGAATTGTCAGAGCCTTCAGATTAATTTCTTTTATAACAAAGGTTTACAAGCAAAGGAACGGTTAAATATGAAAAAAAAGACCCGTAAAGTCTCCAAAAAGCGCTCTATCAGTGCCGAAGATTTATTTAAGCTAAAATTGCCATCTTCGGTCTCTATTTCCAATGATGAGTCAAAAATCGCATATACCGTAGAATGGATGGATAAAAAGGAAAATAAGTATTTCAAAAATATCCATCTCTATGATTTACAAACAAACGAAGCGACGCAGTTTACAAACGGCAACCAGAATGACAACGAAGCTGTTTTTTCACCGGATGATTCACAGATTGCTTTTCTCTCATCCCGGGATAAAAAACTTGGAATCTATCTGATGCCGACTTCCGGTGGTGCAGAGAAAAAACTGATTGATATCGACGGTGCAGTTTCCAACATGCAATGGACACCGGATGCCAAACATCTTGTCTTCTGTCTGAGATATAATGATTCTCATTTTGTCAAAGATGAAAAGAAGAAAAAGGAAGCACCGGTTTTTCGCCATATCACAAAATTGTTCTATAAGCTCGATGGTGCCGGGTTTTTGCCAAAAGATACATTTCAGGTTTATAAACTTGAGATTGCAACCGGTAAACTGACCAAGCTGACCAAAGGGAAACGGGATAACCTCGGTGCCCACCTCTCCCCTGACGGTAAGTGGATTGTATATTGCTCCAATCGTTCCTATGATCCGGATATTGAATCAATGCGGGATGACCTTTTTGTTATCTCCTTCAATGGCGGAAAAGAAAGAAAAATCGCAACGCCTCCGGGACCGGTCAGCGGACCTAAATTTGCCCCGAACGGGAAAACAATCGTTTATCTGGGTCATGATAATCCGGATGATGATTGGGGTTCGACCTGTACGCATGTCTGGAAAGTCGGTTTTAAAGGTTCCCCTAAAGCATACGACCTGATGAAAAAGTTTGACCGCTCCGCGTATGATGAAACCATCACCGATACCGGTGATGTCGAGTTCGGTGGTAAACTAATCTGGTCGAAAGATTCCAGACGGATTTTTTTCCAGTCATCCGATATGGGGACGACAAACCTCTTTTATGTCCCGGCTGGTGGCGGGAAACCGACTCGGATATTCAAAGGGAAATGTCATGTCAAAGGGTTTGATATTGCCGGTAAAACAACCAAAGCTGTAATTATTTACTCTGATGTCAAAAACCCGGGCGATATTATGGTCTTCCCGACCAAATACGGCGGTGAGAAAAAAGCTAAACAGCTGACAAATTTGAATCCGTTCCTGACAAAAGAAGTTTCTTTGGGACGGACAAAAGATGTCATGTTCAAATCATTTGACGGCACTCAGGTACAGGGTTGGATGGTCTACCCACCGAACTTTAATCCAAAAAGAAGTTATCCTTCGATTCTGAATATCCATGGCGGACCGAGAGTACAGTACGGGTTTACTTTCTTCCATGAGATGCAGTACTTCGCATCAAAAGGATATGTTGTCTTCTACACCAACCCTCGCGGTGGTACCGGTCGCGGTAAAATGTGGGCTGAGGCAATTTCCGGTGGATGGGGTGATCTCGATTACAAAGACTGTATGGCAGCAACCGACTATATGGAAAAACAGAAGTTCATCAATAAAAACAGAATCTGTGTCACCGGTGGTTCATACGGCGGGTATATGACCAACTGGCTGGTTGCGCATACCCATCGGTATAAAGCTGCTGTCACTCAGCGATCAGTGTATGATCTGAATTCTTTTTACGGTTCATCTGATATCGGTTGGGCGTTGCGTCGTGAATTTGGCGGTGACCCGTGGAAAAACCCGGAAAACTACGAAAAATGTTCACCATCGACGTATGTGCAGAATATCAAAACACCACTTCTGATAATTCATTCGGAACAGGATTTACGCTGTAATATTGAACAGGCTGAGCAGATGTTTATCCGGATGAAAGTGATGCGTAAAACGGTTGAAATGGTCCGTTTCCCTGAGGAACCGCACGGTTTATCAAGACATGGACGTCCTGACCGCCGGATTGCACGGCTTGACTGGATAGTGAAGTGGTTTAATAAGTACGCGAAATAGAATTTTGTAGGGGCGGTTCGCGAACCGCCCCTACAATAGAAGAGCAAACGTCATCCCTAACTTGATTGTGGATCCAGAATATGTGTCAGGAAAGGGTTCCTGACACCGCTATAAATTACCTTCCCCGCGAAGGCGGGGACCCAGAAAATGTCCTGTCAGGATAGGGTTGCCGACATCGCAATAATACACTTTCCCCGCGAAGGCGGGGACCCAGAAAATGTGCTGTCAAGCATCTTGCCTGACAGCAGGAAATAAGCTCTTGAAATTTGTAATCTTTTCCCCTATCTTCCGGTCAAGAAACTGAAAACAAAAAAAGTGAATGTCAGGAAAGATTCCTGACATCGCAAATAGCCGAAAGGATTCAAACAATGGCAACATACGAATGTAAAAAATGCGGGATGTCGGTAAACGCAACCTGCGCTAAATGCGATGCTCCGCTTGAAAATGATATGCTCAAACTTGACGGCGGTGTTGAAGTCCAGATTTCCAAATGCCCCAATGGTCACGGTAAAATTAAATCACCACTTTGCTGCGGCGAAGATATGAGCTGCGAAATGTAAATTTTTGTAAGGGCGGTTCACGAACCGCCCCTACTTGACAATATGGAAACCAACCTCAAAGCATCCCTAATAATCTGTACCTACAACCGCGAAGAGCTGTTTGTCGAAACAGTTCAACACGCACTCAAACAAAACTACCCTGATCTTGAAATCATCATTGTCGACCAGACAAAAGAACATACAAAAGCTACAACCAAATTTCTTGATTCGGTCAAAGATAAAATTAATTACATCTTTTCTGAAGCACCTTCAATTACCAAAGCACGAAATATCGGGATAAAAAACGCTTCGGGGGATATTTTAATCTTTATTGATGATGACACTAAATTTGATGAAAACTTTGTATCAAATCATATTGCAGT
>QQUK01000013.1 GCA_008501655.1 Calditrichota bacterium | reverse complement strand
TAATTATAAATGGAGTGATAAAATGTCAGCTATAAAAATTGTAGATAATGTCTGGGAAGTCGGTGTCAAAGATGCCGATCTCAAAGTATTTGATATCACTATGGAGACAGACGGTACTACATACAATTCATATCTTATCAAAGGTTCTGAAAAAACCGCTTTAATTGATTGTGTAAAAGAGAATTTTACCGACGAGTTTTTAGCAAATCTCAGAGAAATTACCGAAATCGAAAAAATTGATTACCTCATTGTAAACCATACCGAACCGGATCACTCCGGGGCAATGCCGGCTGTATTAGACCTCAATCCTAATATAAAGATTTTCTGTTCAGCCGCAGCCGTACCGTATGTAAAAAATATTATCAATCGCGAGGCTGATATCGAAGGAGTGAAAGATAAAACCCAGCTTGAACTCGGTGGAAAAACCTTAACATTCCGTCTCATGCCGTATATGCACTGGCCGGATACAATGATGGACTTTTTAGAAGAGGATGGGATTCTATTTTCAAACGACGGTTTTGCCGCCCATCTCTGTTCTGATCAGCTGTATGCTGATGAACTGACCGCCGATGTCGACTATGAAGTTGAATACTATTTTAAATGTATCATGCGTCCCTTCACCGGATATATCCGCCGGAATATGAGCAAACTTGACGACCATGAAATCAAAATGGTAGCACCGTCGCATGGACCGATTTTCCGTACCGAACCGCTGAAACATATCAACCGGTACAAACAATGGTCCCGTGATAAAACCGAAGAAAAAAACCTGATTTCAATTTTTTATGCTTCAAATTACGGTAACACTTTCCAGATAGCTGAAAAACTTGCTTCATTGATAAACGATAAAGGGTACTCAGTAAACTTAATCGATGCAGTTGACTGTGATGCCGATGAGGTTCGCGAATCAATTGAATCATCTAAAGCGGTTGTCGTAGGCACCCCGACATTCAACGGCGATGCTGTCAAACCTGTTTGGGATTTAATGTCACTCTTTTCGACTGTTTATTCAATCGGCAAAAAGGCAGCTGTGTTTGGTTCGTACGGCTGGGGTGGGGAAGGTGCCAAAATGGTTGCAGACCGCTTTTCCGGATTAAAACTGAAGGTGTATGAAGAACAGTATCGAGCAAGACTTATTCCTTCCGAAGAAGAGATGACTTCGCTTGAAGACTTTGCTTCCGGTTTTACTGAATTTGTCGGGTAAACAAAATTATTATCTGATATTAAAAAGGTGTCTTAAGACACCTTTTTTTATTTGCAACATTTTCGGTTCTTGGCTTGTTTTAAGTATATAAAACTTATAAAGGAGCAGTTATGGCATTTATTGATTATATCTCTTATGAAAAAGCATCTGACAAATTAAAAGAGCTTTATCAACGTTACGGGGGCAAATCAAAACAACCCGCCAATATCATCCGGGTGAGTGGTGTAAATCCGGATGTTATGAAATACCATGTCGATCTTTATCGTGCAATAATGATTCAAAAGTCAGAACTCACCCGGCACCAGCGTGAGATGATTGCCACAGTTGTCTCAGCAATAAATAACTGCCATTACTGAGTTGAATCTCATTGGAACGCGTTGCGTTCTCTTGGTGGAATAGATGATTCATTAAAAGAAAAACTTACTGCAGACTTCCGAAATGCCGACCTCTCAAATGATGATATCTTGATCTTAGAATATGCTGAAAAAATCACTAAAAACCCTTCTTCGATAACCAACGATGATATCACCAGACTGCTTGATTTTGGATTCTCACAATCAGCCATCCATGATATGGCACAGGTGACCTCATATTTTAACTATGTCAACCGGATTGCCGACTCACTCGGGGTCGAACTTGAAACAGATTAAATTCTTTATTTTACAACAGATTCTGCAAGAAACCGTATATTAAAATTGACAGAATTGATATTATTCGTATTTTAAAAAGCTGAATAGAAAACCCGGTATAAGGATAAAATGTTACTTCAAACTGCAAGGCAGAGTTTAGTCTGCTTCTTTCTGCTATTTGTTTCAATTTCATTTTCGTTTGCGGATACTCCGATTGTTCCAGAACCCGTTATAGTTGAACAGACGGATTTTGACCTGTCCGAATCGCAAACGACTCCCAATCTCTATGTCGAGAACAACCAGCTCTATCTTTGTTTTCAAACTAAAAATAATGAGGGGAGAAATATCAAAATATTACAACTTGATACGGAACCGCAATTTTTTACAACTTTTGAAGATTTCTGTTTTGATTCGACTGAAAACCCATACCATCCACTTGCAAAATCATTCGGTTCAAGCAAACTTTTATTCTGGCAGACTGAAGATGTCAGAAGAGCTGATACATCATTTCAACAGAAGGTTGTTACATACGATAATATTATCCCTTCATCATATGATTTTACTGAGATAGCTCAATTTAATAATTATCCGGAAGCTGATATTTTTCATCCTCAATTTGAAAAAACCGAACAGAGAATCTATTGTGAATTCTACAGCAGTCAGTCAAACGACCAGTCAAACAACCGATATGAACTTTCATTACGCTCTTTTGATGCCGAGGAAGCAACTACTTATCCGACTAACCTGCATTTTTCAGCCAACGGCAGAACAGCTCTTGCCCCTTATGGTGATTCTCTTTTACTTATCAAATCTTGGATTGTCTGTACCCAAACGGAATTCCCGAACTGCGTTGAATGGGCGACCGGATATAAAGCGTATGTGATATATGAAAATAAAATCAGCAACATCTATGCACTAAAATCATTTGATGTAAATTCTAAAGAAGACCAGCCAACCGATGTCTATCGGGCAAAATTTGCCGAAGGGGATATCTACGCACTTGCTTCAAGCAGGGAGCTTATCACAATTAACTATAATCAGATGCGCTTTGAACCGTTAGTACATTTATCCGCATATGTTTCCGAAAATGTAAACAGATTTATCCCGATTCAGACTATCGACCATAATATGATAATTGTTGAGAATGAGTCTCTCTCCGATCAGACTCTGATCCGTTTTGACCGCGAATGGAATTTTGTCGACTCAACATTGCTTCCCTTTGAAGGGGATGTATCAGAGATTTCAGAGTTTACATACTGTCCGGAAAAAGATATGCTGTGTTATGCCTACTCAACAAACCTCTTTGAAAATGATCCTGTAAAACGCATCATGCTCCAATCGGTGATATTCAACCGTGATTTGATTCTGAACCCTCCACCGCTCCTTCCGGAATCATTTGTCGTCAATCAAAACTATCCCAACCCTTTTAACCCGACTACAAACATTCAGTATGCCATACCCCAAAACGGAAATGTCTCGGTAGATGTGTACAATATTATCGGGCAAAAAGTCACCACACTCTATAACGACTATCAGGATGCCGGTGACCATGAAATTGAATGGGATGCCTCAGCTCAGGCATCCGGTATTTACTTAATCAGAGTTCAGTACGAAGAACAGACTAAATCAGTCAAATCGATGTTGGTTAAGTAGATTAAATATCCTTTTCAACTAATAATGCAGATAACGCCAAATTTTGAACTTGATATAAATCTCTGATAGAAATACTATTACATATGAATGACTATCTGATTTTTATAATCGGTTTATTGCTTCTCTTAGGATCGGCTGAGTTTTTTATCCGCTATTTGACCAATATTGCAACTGCGGTCGGCAAGTCAAAGATGTTCATCGGTCTGACTTTAGCAGCATTCGGCACCTCAGCACCGGAGCTTGCTATCGGTATCACCGGTCTTGCTAACGGTCAGGCTGATATCGGACTGGGCAATATTATCGGAAGCAATATCTTTAACATCTTTTTTGTCCTTGGTCTCGCCGCTCTGGTCAAACCGATTATTGTTAAGCAGAAAACGATTCAACGGGATGTTCCGATTGTATTAGGAACGTCTCTACTCTTTTTTATTTTAGCGGTCGGACGGATACAAATATATGAAGCTCTGGTTCTGTTTGCTGTTC
>QQUK01000357.1 GCA_008501655.1 Calditrichota bacterium | reverse complement strand
AGTTCCATCGGAAGTCTGGTCTGGTCTATCCAGATAAGTTTATTATCTGAAAGTTCAAGAGTTTTAAAGTTCAATTTACTCCCCCATAATCTGTACGACTATATGCCGTTCTCTTGAACGGTTGTCGAATTCGATAAAGATTATCTGCTGCCAGGTACCAAGGGTCATTGAAGAATCAACAATAGGAACCGTGATATCAACCCCGACAAGAGCTGAACGAAGATGGGAAAAACCGTTGCCGTCATGCCAGGTCTGGTCATGTTTATATTCGATATCTGACGGAATTAATTTTTCCATTATTTCGGGAAAATCAACTTTGAGTCCCGGTTCATATTCAATCGTTGTAATACCGGTGGTGGAACCGGGCGCAAAAATGGTTACCGTCCCATTATTGATTTCTGAGTTATTGATTATATCTGCGATTTTATCGGTGAGATTTTTAATATCACCGGTACCTGAGGTCGAGAATCTGATGATGTCTGTTTTAACCATGATTATTTATAGACAAACCGTTTTACTTTTTTGGTCGATGTCTTTTCAAGTTCCTCAAGTTGTACTTCGTAGGAATTTATCCGTTTAAAATCAGCCATTTCTGAATTTGCTTTTTTGACTTCTCGGTCGAGAACTTCTTTGATTTTTTGTAATTCAGGTTTTTCGGGGTTAATCTGATATTCCTGAGCAAATTGTTCCAAGTCGGGAACTATGATAGCACAGATATCTTCACCCTGCTTTCCCTCTTTGGGACGGCCGAAAATGACTGATTCCATAATGAGATTTGACTGAAGCAGTTTTTCTTCAATCTGTTCCGGGTAGATATTTTTTCCGGCGGCGGAAACGATCAGGTTTTTCTTCCGACCGGTTATGACCAGATGTCCCTTTTCCAGTTTGCCTAAATCACCGGTATACAACCAGCCATTGCGAATAAGTTTTTTGGTCTCCTCCGGTTTGTTCCGATACCCCGGGGTTACATTGGGTCCCTGGACTAATATTTCGCCGACCCCCTGTTCATTCGGTTTGTCAATTTTTACTTCCACATTATCTAAAGCAATGCCGCAGGAGCCGAATTTAATATCATCCGGTCTGTTGGCGGTTACTACCGGAGCACATTCAGTCATCCCGTACCCCTGATAAAAATCAATACCGATAAGATTATAAAACTCCGATATATGTGGTGGAATAGCAGCTCCGCCTGAGACAAACATCCTGATTGTAGATAGTCCGCCTTTGGAACGAAGTGATTTGAAAAGTTTTTGTCCGATTTTACTTCCGACATTCCATCCAAATTTTGAGGTTCTATATAATGATTTAAACAGTATTCTCTTTGATGTCGGTGCTGTATCTATTTTTCTCATGATAGCGTGATACATCTTTTCAAAAAGGAGCGGTACACCGATCATGATGGTAATATTATTATTTTTAATATCTTCAACTATCTCTTTAGATTTCAGAGACCGGGCGTAGACAACACAACATCCGTTCATAAGCGGGGTCAGAAAACCGCAGGTTGCCTCAAACGTATGATGGAGCGGCAGAACAGAAAGTTTAACGTCATTTTCCTTAAATTCAAAAGCCCTCTGGATTGCATCAAGATTTGCTATGAGATTCCCATGAGTCAGCTCCACTGCTTTGGGGTCACCGGTTGTACCTGATGTATAGATAAGAACGGCTACATCATCGAGTTTTGCCCGGGATTCCTGAATTCGAACAGAGTCTGATAATTTATTAACCCAGTAGTTCGGTGATGCTTCGTTGAATGATACAATTTCAACATCTTCGTAAGTATCGTGGATAAAAGATTCAAAGCGAACCGATGTGAATAACAATTTAATATTTGAATGTTTGAAGATATAATCGATTTCATTTTCTTTGAGATTAGCATCAATCGGAACTACCGTTTTACCTAATGCTGAAATAGCGAAATAAGTTATCCCCCACTCCGGCCGGTTTTCTGAAAGAAGACCAATTTCTGTGATATGGGCATATTTATCTGCTGAGAGAAATCCGGCAAGCTGTTCTATGTAGTTTCTGACATCACCATAGGTATAACTTTTCCCTTTTCCTCCATCCGCTTTAAAAGCAATGCGATCGGAATGGGAATCAGCAACCTGCTTAAATTTGTTAAACAGATTTACCTGCTGGGCAATTTTTGTATCAGAAACGGTAGTCATAAACCTAATAATAATACAAATTTAACAGGTCGAAAACAGATTTTTTATGAGATTTTTTGCAAATAAAAAAAGCTGTCAGGCGTAAACCTAACAGCTTTATGGATTTATCTAAAATATTATTCTACCGTAATAGTGACATTAAGAATGACATTATTACCGCGAGGATCTGTATCCTGGATAGAAATGACATGGTCACCGATTGATGCAGAATCTGCCGGAGCGGTCCACTGGAAGCCGTAAGCTTCACCATACATATTTGTATTCTGGGTACCACCGGTAACAGTTCCTGTTCCGGCTGTCATATTGAGCGTATGGTCACCAAGCGGGTTACCAAATCTGTCCGCGATAAAGGCATCAATATAAGTAGAGCTACCGAGCGGAATTGAAGAAGCATCAGCATTGATAGCACATGATTTTTTATACGCTGTTCCGGTTGTAAGTGTAACGGTATATGTAGCAGAACCACCGAAAGACCACAGAGTGACATAATCGGTAGCACCGATACCATCATCGTTACCGCCGGTTGTAGAATAGTCAGCTTTTAAAACAGATGAAGTAAGTTCGATGTTTGCCCAGGCAAGACCGCAGGCACCGTCGAACTGACCATCGGAAACAGAAAGTACCGAAGCATTCATTTCATAGTCTGTACCATCATGTACCGGGTTACCATTGACATCCCATCCATAATAAGTAACGGTGGTTTTTGTGGCACCATCAGCAAGCAAGCTTACCGGGTTCGATGATTCAAGGGAGACAGAATCTGTAAGACTTGTATTATAGAACCAGGTGGAATCTTTTACAGTACCACCTGCTGTTTCAGCAATAATCCATACGATACCATCGGCAACAGCCTGATCGTTTTCACCGGATATCCATTCTGAAGCTGCAACACCTTCACCACCTTCAGTTCTTGCGATATGTGACATCACAGAACTTTCATCGGTAGTAAAGTAAACAACAGCTGAATCGTTTACCGGATTGTGCATATAGTCATGTACGACTGCAACAACCGGAACACGTTCATTGACTGTATTCCAATACGGGACATTACAATCACCGCCAACATCAACACCAACAAAGATTGTTGTCGGAGGACCTGAGGCGATAAGTACCTGGGTTGCTTCTGATAAAACAGAACCGGCAGTTGCACGGATTCTAACTGTACCGGAATAATGACCGGATGAAATCGGACATGAAGCGACACCCTGTGAATTTGTATATGCAGTAAATGTCTCTGTCGGGAGGACATTTGCAAGATGAGCTGAATCCTGTCCCGGATAAAGCGGGTTGGTCGGATTGTCAATGATAGCAAAAACAACAGGTAGACCTTCCGGAACCGGGTTACCCTGGTGGTCATAGCCGGTAGCTGTTAATGTACCGGTTTCGATACCACCGGTACCTTTGATAACAAGGCTCATTGAATCTGATGCCATGTATATCGAGGAGATAGTTGCATTCGGGGTCAACTGAATCTGGACATCAACAGAACCTGTGATACCGTTATCATCAACAGATGCTTTTACATAAACGGAAGTAGCTTCGTTACCGGAGATATAAGGAACGGTTACAACACCGGTTCCGCCGGAAGTAAATGCTGATGACTGGATAATACCAAGTGCATCCCAAAGTCCGTTACCGTTCGCATCGGAAACGATTGAATCGACACCATTTGTCCAATAGCCGTTACCGTCTAAATCGACAAATTTTTCACCGGCAACTAATTTAACTAATGTTGAATCAGGAGCAGGGTTACCGCTTCCATCACGGAGAGTAACGGTGATCATCGATGTATCAGCACCATCGG
>QQUK01000209.1 GCA_008501655.1 Calditrichota bacterium | reverse complement strand
AAATAAACTCAGGGGTCAAGTCAGCAACAAATGCATCATCACGGCTTCTTAACCAAAAGAGGAAATACATTTCTATTGTTGTATCAATATTGATTCCGGAGAATACGTTGAAGAGAGTATCTGTTTCATCCTGTACCCATTGGTCGACTCCATTACTGGAAGTTCTGACAAGACTCGAGTCAACAAGATCGTTAGATATATCGACAACAGAATCCAATGTAAACAAAACGTTATATGGAGGTTCATTTATCGAGTCAACGATAAAAGCTGAATCAAATGGAATCAAAACACTGCAGGTAGCCGGTACAATCAATGTATCCGGTCCCTGGACAACCGTATCTTCACAATTGAAGTAACGGGTATAAACATCACCTTCCCGAAGGACCTTGGCATCCTCAGTCACATAAACTATATCGATAAGTCCGCTGCGGCCGTCAATTAATGTATCGGTACTCAAGGTGCGGAAGAGTTCAACATCCTGTTTTGAAAAAGGTCCATATAATCTCCACTCATAATCAAACGGCGGAGGAGTCAATCCTATATTTTCATAATCTTTTTCATCATCAGCGTCCCAAACAAGGCGGACACCGGTAATTACACCAACATTAGAGATAGAATTAACAAAAGGTGTGTCGGTAACAATGTTGGCAAGCTTAATTGTTGTTGCCGGAGGATTATTGTTACGATTAAACAGTCTCCATACAAAATCAGAACCGAGGCCTTCTAAATCAAACCCCTGAAGGAAAACATACTGCGGAACAGCATTGAGAACCGGATTTGAGGTGTCTGCTTTTAACGGTATAATGTTTGTTGTCTGCGGATCCGGATCGGTCTGTGTTACATTAACATTGACCCATTCATTATCCGCAAGTGCTTCAGCATATGCTTGAGGATCCGGACCAACCGTAGCTGAATCTTTGACATGATAACGGTAGTAATCAATTAACCCGTCATTATCTTTTCCGACCCAATAGATTTCCGGATTTCTCGAGAACTGCTGACCCGGAGGCGGAACATTAACAAATTCTACAATTGGTTTCTGGTTACCTTTTACTTCACCATCCAGAGTATCTGTACAACTTGCGATAAGAAGCAACGCTACAAACACAAAGAATAATAATAACACCGATTTATTTCTATCTATTTTTTTCATTGAAACTTTCCCGACCTTCATTCTTTAAAATCCTATTGTCATTGTAAAACGATGAACTTCTGTTAATATGCCATAATCCTGAAATGCGTAATCAAGTCTGATTTCACTCTCTTCACCGAAGGGGAATTTCATTCCGGCACCAGCAGTAAATCCGTCTTCATCATAATTAAATCTGCTTCCGCCACGGAGAGTAAATTTTTCAATAAATGTATATTCAAGTCCGGCATTATATTTTTCCAGGTTATCAGAGGGATGGGAACCTTCAGCAGCGAATACAACAATATGATCTTCATTTTGAATTACATTTATAGAACCGCCAAACTTAAAGTTAATTGGCAGCGGATAAGAATTCTGGATAAAAGTCATATCAGGACCGAAATTTGAGATAGACATTGCAATACGGAATCCTCGGAATCCTGTATCATAGTTAGTACCAACATCGGCAGACCAGCCTGATGATCTATAGTCATGGGCATACTCACCAATATATTTAACACTTACACCGACTGAGAATCTGTCAGTCAAATAACGACCATAACTTACAGACAAGGCATACGCACGGTAATCAAATGTACGACCGGTTTCAAGTCTTTCATACGTCCGCTCCGGCATTTCACCAGAAAACAGACCATAGAATCCGACACCGACAACACCGCCGACAGATTCAAGAGGTAAACCAAGACCGGCAAAATAATAGTTAACATCTGCAGGCATCTGTACTTTTGTAAATCCTGCTTCTTTTCCATTGAGAAGAACCAGTCCTGCAGGGTTGTAATAAACAGCTGAGACATCATCTGCGACAGCTGTAAAAGCCTCAGCCATTCCCATTGCTCGTGAGGAAACACCGAGTTCTAAAAATTGTGCTCCCGTTGTTCCTACTTTTGCTTGCGCCTGAACCTTCGCAGGGATGCTTATTGCTGCCAGTAGTAGGCAGACAACTAGTCCTGATTCGAAGATTTTACGCAGCGAAAATCTATTTTTCTTTGAGTTTCCTGCTAATAACATAATATCCTCATATTTTCAATAATTATTCTTCATATAAATTACAGGTTGAGTTCAATACCCATTCTTATCTGTCTACCATAATCATAGTTATTAGGATTATTGTCATATTCTGTTCCACCGTTGATTACACCGCTTTCGTTCTGCTGTGTATCCGGACGGCCGGTACTTGTGTAGACATTGTTGATGTTTTTATTATCAAATATATTTTCAACCCAAAGAATGAATTTATTATCAAGTCCAAAGATTTTAAAGTCTTTGGAGAATCGTACATCGAAGTTAACTATTGACGGTTTACGTAATGAGTTACGTTGGATATTTTCACCGATTTCTGTATTGATATTCGGATAACTTGCGGTCGGAGTAAACGGACGTCCACTTTCTATGAATGTCTGTAAATCCATTGACCAGCC
Organism: Calditrichota bacterium; assembly: GCA_008501655.1. Classification (GTDB taxonomy): domain Bacteria; phylum Zixibacteria; class MSB-5A5; order GN15; family FEB-12; genus QQUK01. The sequence continues at coordinate 1,413 of QQUK01000209.1, read as the reverse complement.
GTTCGGTATAGGAAGACCAAAAAGTTTTGGTTTAACAGTACTCGGAATATAAACCTGAACAGATGCTTTCAAGCTGTGTCTCACATCATTATCGAGTGGAGCTTCATCCAGCGGATCACGGGAGAGTTGGAAATCAGTTAAGTAATCTTCGTTAGTCTGTGATGCCTTACCATAAGCAAAAGCGTATGTATAAGAAATCAATCCGTTTACATATCCACCACCCTGCTTGTCAACCTGGAACTCAAATCCACGGGAACGACCATAATCACGGTTACGATACTGCTGACGGGTCAAACCACCAACACGAACCGATGCCGGGTTAATCTTATCAAACTCATCCTTAAAATAACCGGATATATCAAGTGAATAACTTTCGGTCATAGCATACTTAACACCAAATGAGTACTGAATTGTTTTCATATAGTCGAGATTATAGTTACCGATAGTGGTATTGAAACTTACTGAAGCTGTATTTCTCTGATACATATAAGTCAGAGCCGGTCGCTGGAAGAAGTGACCATAGTTAAAGTGAACTTTAGCTTTATCAGAAATAGGATAAGAGAAACCGATTCTCGGGGAGAATTTCTGACGGTCACCCAAAATAATTCCAGAACCGAGGTCGTCATTTCTGGCGACTTCAACAAGGTCATATTTATCCTGGATAAAGAAATCCCAGCGGAAACCGAGTGATGCAATCATTGAGCCATATTCAAGTTTATCTCTGAAATAAAACGTTCCACCCCAAGGGTCATAAGAGAACATATCACGGAAGGAGCCTCTATCTGAGTATGGGCCACCATCAGGACGACCGGTATACTGCAAATACGGTTGGTCTATCTCCTGATAGAGTAAATCTTCTTTTTGCAGAGCGCCACCGATTTTCAACTCGTGATTTCCTAACTGCCAGAAGAATTTCAATTCACCACGAATTGTTTCTACTTTTCTGTTATGCCAGGTTGAACTTTCATCAAATGTGTTAGGATCAAAAAAGTTGTTCGAACCGCCAGCATCCCATTTACCGTTATCATTTTGATCGACAAACGGTTCACCGGTATTATATTTTCCATCAGGATAATCATACAAGCCATTACCATTCAAATCAATAAACGGAATACCATCCTGCCAGACATCATCAGGACCATTGTAAAAACCATCATGGTTTAAATCCATATTATCTTCATTAATAGAGCGGATAAACAGATCAACACCAGCGTCATAAACTCCGTTACCATTTAAATCAGTAAAAGGTTCACCAACAACGATATCACCATCGGTATACGGTTCCGGTGTACTATTATTTATACGGGATTCAAGATACTGGTCAAATTTACCATTACCATTTTTATCATTTAAATAGTCACCTTTATCCCAGACACCATTCTGGTTTAAGTCAACAAATCCTTCACCTTCTAA
>QQUK01000040.1 GCA_008501655.1 Calditrichota bacterium | reverse complement strand
AGAGATAGCTTTGACTCTCTCTTTGGGCATCAATTCGGTAATCGGAATCCCGGCTACTGTTGTGTACCGCGGAAGCGGAACCATTGTGGCACCATGTCCACCCAGAAGCATTGCGTTCGTATCTGACATTGCCACGCCTAATTCCATAGCAATAAAAGCACGCATGCGGATTGAATCGAGAACCCCAGCCTGACCAACAACGCGGTTTTTCGGGAATCCGGTTACTTTCTGCATGTGATAGGTCATCAGATCAAGCGGATTCGAGACAACAATGACAAATGCTTTAGGAGCATACTTTTTAATGTTTTTAGCTGCGATACCGACGATTTCGGCATTTTTAGCAATCAAATCTTCACGGGACATACCCGGTTTACGCGGGAATCCGGCTGTCATGATTACAATATCGGCACCTTTGATATCCTTATACTTAGTAGTACCGTATACCATAGAGTTATAGCCGCGAACAGGACCGGCTTGAGTTAAATCGAGACCTTTTCCCTGCGGGACACCGTCAACGATGTCAAGCATTATAACGTCTGCGAAGTTTGCTTCAGCAAGATAAGTTGCACAGGATGCACCGACATTACCGGCACCAATTACTGCGATTTTCTTATTCATCATTTACCTCCCTAAGGTATGATGTTTGATGTTTATTGTTATTAATTTCATATTGTCAATACCGTATGAGCAGCGTCGTACACAACAGCTACTCTGTAATTATTTTTTTCTTTCGCTTTTTCTTCTAAACAATTCTGAATATTTTTAATCGGTTTGTAAAACACTTTGGATACAATTTCATCCGGTTGTAACGAACATAACCCGGCTGTTATTCTTTTTCCGATCTGATTGACTCTTGCAAGTTTATGTGACCCAAAATGCAGTTTACCATCTTTTGGTCTGTTTAATTCAGCATCCCAGCTTTCTGCAAGTTTGAAAAAGAATTCCGACCCTATACCATCAGCACATGCTGACAGGATAATAGCTACCCCGTTATCAGCAACAGCAATCTGATTGTTTTCAAGTGCTTTTTGTGCCTGATAAATATTTGCGTCCAACGGTGGAAGAATCTCAAGAATGGCAGCGTCGTATTTGCCTGCGATTGAAACGGCATACATTTCATCGGCATGAGTAACACCAGCTTGGAAGGCATCTTTCAATGAGCCAAAGAAGAAGTTTTTAATTCGCTTTTTGTTGTCATAGACAATCTGGAGAGTGAAGATATTATCCTGATTGAAATTGGCAACAATTGACTCAAGATGTTCCGCCATCGGGTTACCCTGAAGTCTGAGAGGCATACATTCCAATGAATTGGCAAGATTATGATTTCTTTCGATTGTTTCAAAGTCAGCAAGTCCGGGAACAATTGACTTGCGTCCGCCTGTATAGCCTGCAAAATAATGCGGTTCAATTGAGTTAATCAGAAAGATATGTTTATACTCAAAGAGCTTTTTATTAACAAAACAATCGTGACCATTACTATCCTGCCCGATAAGTTTCATCTCTTCTTTCTTGTGACAATCATGCGATGTAATTCGGGATGAAACAGAATCAAACAGTGCCCCAAAAATCTTCCGTTTTTCAGATTCATCAGGAAGTTTATGAGTTCCGCAAGCTATGAGAAAGTCTGCTGACCCAACAAGTGAAGGCTTCCATTTTGTCAACCATTCTAAAACTTGTGCGGTTGGGGTGGAACGGTGAGCATCATTTACAACAATCAATAATGAATCAGTATTAAATATTTCCGAGTTGCCTGATTTCTCCAGAGACTCAACAAAATGGTCATAGCCTAATGCAGAATCATCTGTTTTCTGTCTAAAACAGTCAACAGTCCATCTATCGGGTAGATTTAGATTCATCGGTTCATTGTTGTATGTCAACTCAATTTGCATTCAGTACAAACCTTTATAAAAAAACCGTAAAAAAGAATTTTACGGCTTTTATCGTTTATTCAAAAAAGAATCCGATTTCAATTTTAGCGTTATCATCGGAGTCCGAAGCATGCACTGAATTCTTTTCAATATCCAGCGCAATTTCATACCTGATAGTTCCACAATCAGCGTTGGCCGGGTTGGTGGCACCTATACAGGTACGTAAATCTGTCACAGCATTTTCTTTTTCCAAAACCATAGGAACAACCGGACCTGAGGTCATGAATTTTACAAGATCATTAAGAAACGGTTTGCCTTCGTGAACAGCATAAAATTTCCGTGCCTTTTCTTCGGTCAAACGCACCATTCTCATTTCAACAACTTTGAACTTTGCACGCTCAAGTCTATTCACTACATGTCCGATCAGATTACGATTAGTCGCATCCGGTTTAATAATCAGAAGTGTTCTGCTCATTCTTCTCCTCGTTATTTTTTCAGTGCCATTGCTTCGCGATAACCGACATCAATAGCTTGTTTGTTTCTGTCTTCAGTACCTCGCGGTGCTCTTCCGAGAACCGCATCGGTAAGTGCTTCTTTTGAAAACATATCTGTCAATGCACAGATTGCTCCGAGTGCCATTACATTCGCAACAACAATCGAACCGATTTCTTTACGTGCCAGACGGGTAAATTCAAGACCGTAATAATTATCAGTCGGTATTTCCGTCACCAGTGATGTATCCACAATTAGCATTCCACCCTCTTTTAAATCAGGGTAATACTTATCAAGTGATTCCTGTGTCATAGCCAAAAGCAAATCAAGTTTCATTGCTTTGGGGTAATAGATTTCGTTATCAGAGATAACAACATCAGCTTTTGATGCACCGCCGCGAGCTTCCGGTCCGTAAGATTGAGACTGCACAACCTTTTTGCTTCCGGATTTTCCGACAGCTTCACACATAACAACAGAGCCAAAAATCATACCCTGTCCGCCTGAACCTGACAAACGGATTTCAAAGCGATCCTGAGGTACTTCAATTTTATCTAAAAGTTTTCCCATGACTTACCTCACTTACTCTGATAAGAATCCACGAGTTTTTGATATTCATCGCAGAATTCTGTTTTGACGTTATCTTCATGAAGCACTCCTAAAACATGTTTCCCATCAAGTTCTTCCGGAGACATATTTTTCGCTTTTGCTTTTGTGACTGAATTGTTTTTAAACATTTCAAGCATAGCAGCAGCATCACCTTTGCGATTCAAACGGCCAAAATAAGTATGGCAATTGGAAATTACTTCGACCAGAGAGAAACCTTTATGCTGAACAGCCTGGATGATTAACTTTTCAAGCTGTGGATAATGATAAACAGTTCCGCGACCAACAAAGGATGCGCCGGCTGCCATAGCAAGGTCACATGGGTCAAAATGTTTTTCAACATTACCGTAAGGTGTTGTTGTTGAAAATGCTGCAGATGGCGTTGTTGGGGAACCCTGTCCACCTGTCATACCGTAGATATGATTATTAATCAGAATACAGGTAATGTCAATATTTCTCCGGCAGGCATGAATAAAATGATTGCCACCGATAGCGAGAGCATCACCGTCACCGGTAATCACACAGACTTTCATATCCGGTTGTGCAAACTTTACGCCGGTAGCAAATGCTAAAGCACGTCCGTGTGTCGTATGCAGAGAGTTAAAGTCCATATAGACCGGCATACGGGATGTACATCCGATACCTGAAACCATACCGACTTCATCTTTGGAAAGACCGATTTTGTCTATAGCACGGATAAATGCACCCATAACGATACCGTTACCGCATCCCGGACACCAGACTGAAGGAAAATGTTTTTTCGGACGCAAATACTTTAGCATTGCATCTGATTTTTGTTTTTCAGCAGTAGTCATTAGAGTACCTCCTCTAATTTTTCCAAAAGCTGCATCGGAGTGATAATCTCACCGTCGTAGCGCTGGACTGTATGAAGTTTAACATCGGGAGCAACAGCTTTTTGTACTTCGTGAACAATCTGTCCCATGTTCATTTCAGCAACGATAACACTTTTACACTTATCGGTAGCCTGACGAATCAAATCGTAGTCAAACGGCCAGATTGTGTACAACTGCAAGGCACCAACTTTGACACC
>QQUK01000242.1 GCA_008501655.1 Calditrichota bacterium | reverse complement strand
GTAATATATCTTTCTGCCTACATTGAAGGAGGACCGGCTCCTGTCGAATGCACCTGTAATGACCCTGTTATGGGGGAAGATGGTTGTTGTTTTGATATCCGTGGCAATGTCAACTATGACCCGCAGGATTTGATTGATATCGCTGATCTGGTAGAGATGGCATTCAGGATGTTTGGTGATGGTCCTGCTCCGATTTGCCCTGAGGAGTTAGATGTTAACGATGATAATTTTAGTGGTAGTTTTGATATTGGTGATTTGGTTTTTCTGGTTGAGTTTATGTTTGGAGGCGGTCCGGCACCGGATTCTTGTTATTAAGTAATTATTATAAAGATGTATTAGTGAAGTAGCCTTAAAAACCCTCAAAGGCTGTCATAATTTCTATTGAATTTGGAAGTTCGGGAGTAAAACGTAAAAATTTCAAGGAGGAATTATGAAGAAAATGATGTTGAACATTCTCGTAATGTTCCTGTTGCTCTCTTCTCCGGCACTGGCACAATCGTTTGGATATACTTCCGGTTGCGCAACACGTGTCATTGGAGTTGAATGTGTCTGGTTTGAATATCCCAATGTGTTTTTACCCCTTTATACAGGGGATATTTATCTCGTACTGGATCCGGGACTGGAGTATCCGACTGGAGTGGATGAAGTTTATGTTGAAGGTGAGATATTTCTCACAACTGTTTTTTGTCCTTTTCAAAAATCATATTATGAGATCCGGGTAAGTTATATTAGTCCCTGTGATGAATGTCCTGAAGATTATGTTGGAGATTTAAACGGAGATTCAAACATTAATCAGCTTGATCTAACTATTTTACAAAACTACCTGTCCGGTTATGGACGGGAACCGGTGACTATCGAATTTGCTGATGTAAACGGTGATTGCCTGGTGGATTTCGATGACATTGCATACTTGGATGACTTTTTAAATAATGGAGGACAACCGCCGGTTGATTGTGCTTGTGATGTTGTAGATACTTGCTCTTTTCAAAATCCGGGTGATGTTAATAATGATGGTTTGATTGACTTATCAGATATTGCATATTTAGCAGCAGCTCTTGAAGGAGGGGGGAGTCTCCCGCCGATTATGGCAAATGCCGATCCGAATGGAGATTGTGCCGTTGATCAAAATGATATTGATTATTTAAATGAGTTTCTCTTCAATTCAGGTCCACCTCCGGTAGATTGTACCTGTATTTCTCCATATAGTTGTCTCACCCAAAATCCGGGTGATTTTAATACAGACAGTATGTACGATCTTTCGGATATCACTTATTTTACAAATTGGCTTCACAACGATGGACCAGCGCCATTTCCACTCAGCAATGCTGATGCTAATGGTGATTGTATCATAAACGTCGGGGATTCAAAATTAATAGTACAGATGCTGTTTCATGGAGGACCTCCACCAGTTGATTGTACTTGTCGAAATCCTGAGTTTATGACTGTTTGTTGTGTTGATGAAACAGGAAACGTTGATTATGACCCCGCAGACGAGATAAATATTGGTGATATTGTAGCTTTAGTCGATTTTATGTTTGGAGACCCATCCTCACCAATTCTTTGTGAAGAAGAAGCTGATGTTGATGGTATTAGCGGTGTCGATGTGGCTGATTTAGTCTATTTGGTTGATTATGCTTTTGGTGATCCTTCCGGACCGATACCTGTAGATTGTTTTTAGCTGAGAAAAGAATTCTGATTAAATAAAAAAAGCCCGTTTGTAAAACGGGCTTTTCTTATTGCTAAATGAATTAAATTTCATATTTTATATACATACTACAATACGTACATAGACGGAGTAACAATGAAAATCAAAACAATTATTATCGGGATACTTTTTAGTATGCTGTTGGTTTCACTTGTCATTGCACGGGATGTCAGACAAGTCAGAATTTATATAGACAATAAAACTGAACTAAAAAATCTCAATGAATCCTCACTTGATGTCATCGAACACGGGGATGATTATTTAGAAATTATTACAAATCAGGCTGAACATGAAAAAATATCTTCTTTAGGGTTTCGTACAGAAATCATATACAATGATGTTGTCGCTCATTACCAGTCAAGGCTTTTGCAAAAAGATATGGGCGGATATAAAACTCTTGCAGAAATCAATGCTGCTGTTGATACTTTAATTTTAGACCATCCGAATCTGGTTTCAGATAAAGTCGTGCTTGGTCAATCTTTAGAAGGCAGGGATATTTATGCTGTCGTAATTTCTGATAATCCAAATTTTGTCGAAAATGAACCTGAAGTTTTATTCCATTCGGCAATTCATTGCCGCGAAGTGATTACTCCTGAGGTTCTTTTATATTTTATGAACTACCTGACGGATAACTATGGAATTGATCCTGAAGTCGATGATATAGTAAACAATCGTCAGCTTTGGTTTGTGTTAAATGTAAACCCGGATGGATATGTGTATAATGAAGTGACCGAGCCGGGTGGTGGTGGACTGTGGCGTAAAAATCGACGGAACAATGGCGATGGTTCATTTGGTGTCGATTTAAACCGAAATTATGCTTTTGGCTGGGGGGTTGATGATGAGGGGTCATCGCCGGATCCTTTCAGTGAAACATATAGAGGTACAGGCCCATTTTCAGAACCTGAATCACAGGTGATGAGAGATTTTATAGAATCGAGAAATTTTGTTATTACTGTTGATTATCATTCATACTCTGATTTGATAATCTGGCCATGGGGATATGATTATCTTTACACGGAAGATGAAGCTCTTTTTGCGATGATGGGGGATTCTATCTCAGCATTCAACGGGTATGCTCCTGGTCCAATTTGGACACTATATCTTGTTAATGGAGGTACTGTAGACTGGGGATATGGCGAAACTACAACAAAGAATAAAAACTTAGCTATATCTTTTGAAGTAGGAAGTAGTTCCGATGGGTTCTGGCCGAATCCTATAGATATTCCTGAATTAGTTTCTGAAAATTTAGGACCGAATTTATATATCGCACGTGCTGCCGGAAATATATATCAGCAGGTCGCACCGATTCAACCGAATTTATTTGTTAGCACAATAGTCGATTCTGCTCTGTATGATGTAGCCTGGCAGCTTGAGGATACATTAAACCCTGCTTTAGTTTATGAACTTGTTGAACTTCAGGGGAAAACATCAGGTGTCGACTCCGGAGAAGATTTTGGTGATTGGGTTGATCAGGGGTTCGTCATTTCAAGTATTGACTTTTTAACAGCACCTTCAGCTTTTTACTCCGATAATGGAAATAACCTCTTTACCAGAATGACAACTAAAGAACCATATTTGGTGTTAGCTGCTGATTCAATTTACTTCCAGGCAAAATATTCAATTGAAGAAGATTGGGATTATGCATATGTGCAGGTTTCAACAGACGGAGTTAATTTTACTTCAATATCGGGTAATATTACTACAAATTCAAACCCGAACGGTAACAATAGCGGAAATGGTATAACCGGATTTTCATCCGGAAGCTGGGTGCCGGCTGTCTTTGATTTATCCGCATATACCGGTCAGGAAATTTATATCAGAATTGCATATCAGACCGACCAATTTGTTGTTGAAGATGGTTTTCGTGTTGATGAATTTTATCCCGTTGTAACATTTGCATCAGAAACGATTATTTCTTCTGCTTTGACTGATACAGTTTATTCTTTTACAGATAAACCGACCGGAACTTATTTCTATAAAGTCCGGGGAAAAGATGCTGAAGACCAATGGTCTGAATATTCAATGACCAGACAAACGGAAGTGGTCGCAAATTCTATGGACTGTTTTGTCGTCGGTGATGTCAATAATGACGGGTTGTCATTATCCGTTGCAGACTTAGTCGATCTTACCCGTTATCTCGGTGATTCTATTCCAGCGCCGGACACATTATACAAGTTAGATTTTTCCGGTGCTTGCATTATCAATCCTGAAGACCTGGAAATATTTAATGATTCTTTTGTAAATGGTTTATCAGAATTTCCTCAATATCCGATCCCAACTTGCTGTACCGTTCAGTTAGACAGGGATGGAGACAATCTCTTTGATC
>QQUK01000080.1 GCA_008501655.1 Calditrichota bacterium | reverse complement strand
AACTCATCAACAACCTGCCAGCATGACTTCCCACCCGATTCCCGATAATGTTCGGTATTATCACAAAATGCAAATTTATAATCAGAAATCTGGGACATCTCGGATGAGGATGAATTAAACAATTCATAAAAATTATCCATAAATCCATAACGGGTATCCCGATCACATCTCTCATCAGGACTTATAAATTTATATTCATCTCCAAGGTTCAGGAAATAATGACCAACTTCATGTATTATAGTAGCTATATGTTTATATTGGCTTGGATCCAAGGAATTGAAATAGCTTGAATCTGGACCCCATTCGTTTCTGCCATATGATTGACGGCTGACTTTCATATGCAGGTCCCCTGCTTCCCAGGCACCATTTTTATGCGCTTTAGCTCCAAGGTTATTTTTCGCTAAGACCCTTAAATCAGCTCTTTCCCAATCATAATGATCATCGACGATGTACACTTTCCCAAGTGCCATCTGTCCGTCAGTAACATCAAAAAGATAATTTGAAGCTTTGCGAAGACCGGCTTCAAGTTTATCTACATAATCAGATTCAACTTCCCACTCGATCGAAACTACCATATTCAAAAGCACCAATGTATGGTTCATGAAAATTGTCTGTTGTGCTGTTACCGCATCAAGTGTATCAAATCCCATTGCATAAGTTGTCGAATCAAATTTTGCATTATCAAGATGCCACTCTACGGCATTAGGTAATATAGACATCGGGTTATCTTTTAAAGTTGCCATCGAATCCATCATCTTGTACAATTTAATTACTGAGCCACCATCGAGATCATCGGATTCATAATAATCATACAAATCAACAATTCCTTGTGCATCAGTAGTTATTGTATCAATAAATGTTTCAGGAAAATCAGGCGGACCTCCATCAATTCGATACAGTACAAAACTATTATTGGCAATAGGATTATCAAGATAATCAGCAACTCTGATTTTCTTGAGTGGATAAGCTAAGGAAAATTCCGATGTATTATCATTATCATGTGCTAATAAAGTGAACACCTGTCCGGGACTGAGTGTTTCACCGCTTAGTCCTAAAGTTATTATACCTTCTCCATTGGCATTAGTATTTACATTTGTGGTTAACTGTAACGGTTCGTTTCCTTCACCATAGCCCGACGCATCTGCAGAATCGGAACGATATAATTCAACTGTTATCGTTTCATTCGGCTCCCCGTTATATGTACCATACAAAATCCCCCCGGATACAGAATCAATTATCGGATGGTTTAAAAGTGTATTCGGTCCACTGTCAATATCATCATCATCATTGTCATTTACCCCTTCCGGAGCAAGGTCGATTCCCAAGCCATCATTTTCAAAAAATCTATTGGTAAATATCCTGTTCTGTTCTCCGGATTCAACATACACACCGGCAATTGTATTAAAAGCAAAAACGTTCATATCTTCCAATGCGCCGGGATTACCGATTCTGTTTCCATCAGAATTTTCGATATAAATACCATATTCTAAATTTCCTAAATCGTTATCATCTTTGTCTGTACCAAACCAACAACTTTCAACAATATTACTGTCACCGTTCATCAGTACAAGTCCGGCTGTTGTAAATGAGTTTAACATCAAACCACGAATAGTTGCAAATCCACCAGTTACTTCTAGTCCTCGACCTGAAATCTGCTGCTGCCCATTCAGATGTACAAATTTAGTTCCAGGTTGAGTCAGTCCGTTTATGTATACTGAATCTGTGATTTCAGGAAGTTCACTCTGAGGATAAATAACATTATGATCAGGAATCCGGAAACAGATAGTATCCAATCCGGGCTGTGCATTTGCTTCCATTATTGCTGCCCGCATTGTACAGATATCTTCACCTAACCAGTCAACTTCTCCAGTTGAGCAGACGCCATCACCGGGGTTTGCATCAGGCGCATCATCATCTGAGTTGACACAGATTTCATCTGGAAGGTTTGTCGGAATCAATAAAAAAGGTCTGATTCCACTTTGACTTGTATATCCCAATATTACGCCACGGTCATTGATTGAGAGAGCTCCATTGATTGAAGGAAGACTCGCAGCACTATCGACCAGATTCCCTAAATTATATGTATCCCACTGACTACCGTTTTTCCACCAGAGAATAGCTGCACCCCCGCTTGAGACCCCTACGATATTACCATCTTTATTTATATCTTCCGGACTCATCCAAACTGGAAAACTTGCAGAATCAAAGGTATGCAGATCAATCATCGGTCCACCTTGATTCGAAACATACGCATGCCGTAGTCCTGTTTGCAGGTTACCGGTAAAAGGATTAATAAAATTTCCATGGATAATACCAATCACATACCCTTCATCATTGATCCCGGTTACTTCAGATATCTGTACCGAATCATTTGCCGGGGGTATAATGCTTAGTCCGTTTCTATCACCGTAAAAGGCGCTGGGATCCCCTTTGGTGTTTGTGCCGGCAATCATCCCACCATTATTTACATAAATCGGATAGAGGTAATCTGTTGAATCATCCATCATTCCATCAGGATGCGGGATTTTTGTCGCAACACCACCCTCGAAAACAACAGGATAAGCATTTCTGATAAAAAAGTTATCACCTTCGTAAGCGACTCCGACTATCATACCATTGTCATTGATGTCAGTTGCACGAGCCCAGTTGCATTCTCCAAATGATGTATTTGTTGGATGGGTATTAGGCAGTAATCCCAACTCTTCGATACCTGAAGTAGTTCCGATAAATCCATGGATATGATCAGAAACAGCACCAAGTTGTACATCTCCAGGGACCTGCCCCAGATTATTTATTCTTTCCCATCCATTTCTTGTTTCATAGTCAGACGGGTGTGGTATTGGAGTTACATGACCGTATGACCAAATTGTAGCAGGAAAACCATCATCAAATAACTCATAACCACCGCTCCTGAATACAAAAAGACCACTAAAGACGACTTGATTTATCTCATTAAGGTACGCATCACCGTTGTTAAAAGAAACTGTCGAATCATGGTGGGTGATTTGAACATAGCGGTAAGTCGGTGGTGTCTGGGCACTAGATTGTACTGATGTAAATATAACACAAAATAGAATTACGTTCAAAAATAGGGAAAAATTTTGATGAGGAGCTTTAAAAGTCATAACTTCTCCGGATTTTTAATTTTTAGATTACTTATGAGAATATAAATCATTAAATTGGATTTTACAAGTCCATTTTATAACAACTTTTCCTTTCATATATTTTGAAAATGACTTGTTTCAAAATGTGATTGCTCAATCGCTTAAATATTTTTAAACTGAAAGAAAAAAGGTACAATGATATGACTCCGACATTTACATCTAAAAAATCATTCCGAATAATCGGACTACAGTTCCGAGGCAATAATAACAACAACGAATGCCCCAAACTGTGGGAATCATTTTCAAAACGCTCAGACGAACTGATACCAAAAGCATTAAAACCTGTGAATGCATACGGTGTTTGCTCTGATTTTGAAATGGAACAAAAAATCTTTACTTATACGGCAGGACTTGAAGTTTCTAATGATGCTACTATCCCGGAAGGGATGGTTGAACTTCAAATCCCTGAACATGAATATGCAGTGTTTGAATGCACTCTGCCGGTTCTTGAAAAGACTATTGACTATATATATAAAACTTGGTTGCCAAAATCAGAGTACAAACATTCAGCATCCCTTGAAATTGAATACTACGATAAGGATTTTGATCCGCAGAAACCGGAATCAATAATGTATCTCTATATTCCGATTTCAAAAGAATAGGTTTCAGCTCACTATGCTTCAGAGTTTGAATTCCTGAACTACTTGACATTTTTATCTTTTCTCACATATTCAAACTATGATTAGTATAACAAGGTTGATTGATTTTGTCTAAACCAAAGATTCTTGTCATTGGAGCAGGACCATCCGGTATGTTTGCAGCCGGAGAAGCATCAAAACTTGGTGCTGATGTCACCATTCTTGAAAAAAAACCACTCCCCGGAATCAAATTAAGAATCACCGGCAAAGGAAGATGCAATCTTACGAATATTGCCCCAATTCC
>QQUK01000386.1 GCA_008501655.1 Calditrichota bacterium | reverse complement strand
GAGAATATTAAGATACCCGAAAAATTTCTGAAACTCCGGTTCAATCAGTCCATCGGTTGAAAGGTATTCAGGGAACGAAAATAGCATTATATTTGCAAAACAGAACCCGGCAATCGCAAGCCGGACAATTAATGAATTCGTTTTCTTCTTCTGTGGTTTAAATTCGTAATCATCAAGACTCAGCATCGGTTCGTAGCCGATAGTTGCCAACAGTTCGACCAGTTGTCTTAAGGAGATGAGAGAATGGACAAAACTGATGGCGACCTCTTTTTTAAGATATTGCACCCGCGAAAATTTTATACCGTTGTTTAACCGACTCAGGTTTTCAAGCAACCAGATACAGGATGAACAATGAATCTGAGGTATAAACAAAGTCACCTTAGTGACAGATTCGTTTCTGAAATCTATAATCTTTTCAATTATTTTTTCGTTATCAAGATAGGAGAAATGTTTTGACCGGACAGATTCGGGGACTTTGATTCCCGGTTTGTTTTCAATATTATAATAACTGTCTAAATTATTTTCAGAAAGGAGCTCGTAGACGAGTTTACAGCCGTTGCAGCAGAAATATTTGTCACCGAGCGTGACTAAATCTGAATCACACTTTTCACCGCAATGGTCACAAATCAGTTTTTTGTCAGTCAGGACTTTTGACATCGCACTTTCAACAACTCTTCCGGTTACCTCTTGCTTAAAAGTGTACTACAAACATCTTTTAAGCCCACTAAAGGGAGGAATATATCCAATTATCTTATAAGGTGCAACAGTTCATTGGATATTTTGTTTCTGTAAGTGTATATTTTTAATAGGAATAGCATACTTTTTTGTGAAACATATAATTAGTTGTAATTAACTTGACGATGGTCAACTTGTGATTGGAGTTCAGATAGGTTTTTAGTATATTTTTAAATTAAATTTTGTATCAAATAAAACCAAAGGAGCAATCATGGCAGTCAATTACAAACCGAACGGTTATCAAAACGTCATACCGTATATGGTAGTTAAGGACCTTGAACAACTGGTTGAGTTTTTCAAAAAAGGATTCGATGCAGAACTCAACGAATATGTTCCGGATGGTACTGGTAATGTCAACCATGCCGAAGTCACAATCGGTGATTCCAAAATTATGATAGGAAGAGCTCGTGAAAATCATCCACCGTTACCGATGATGTTGTATATCTATGTCAAAGACTGCAAAGCAACCTACAAAAAATGTCTCGAAGCAAGTGGAGAATCACTCATGGAACCGCAAAAAGAATTTTACGGTGACATGACTGCCGGAGTCAAAGAACCCCAAGGCAACTCTCTCTGGATTGCAACCCATGTTGAAGAAATTTCTGAAGAAGAGATGAAAAAAAGATTAGCAGCTCATAAGCCGAAAAAATTGTAAAAGGCGCATTGTATAAACATAAACAAGATAGAGGCAGATTCTTATTGACAAAATAGTGAAAATACAGCATTTTTAAGCTAATTCTTGTTTAGAATAGTACATATTTTTACGATAATAGTAATATATTCTAAATGTTTGCCGGTCACTTCTCGCACCGCACACCATCGAAACCGGCTTTTATACTTTCAGAAAGGTCGTCTATGAACGGCTCAGTAATAAACCGCTCAGTATTGATGCTTAATCAGAATTATGAACCTTTGACGGTTTGTTCGGCAAAGCGTGCTATCGTTCTGATGTTTCAGGGCAAAGCTGAGGTAATAGCCAATGCTGACGGTATGAAGATACGCTCTGTGAGAAAAGAATATTCTCTACCTTCGGTTGTCCGTCTCTGGACGTATGTCAAAGTCCCCCATAAACGTATTATGCTGACCCGTAAAAATATCCTGACCCGTGACAATAATCAATGCCAGTATTGTGGAACTCATAAAGGTCCGATGACCGTAGATCATATCATCCCTAAAACAGTCGGTGGAAAAGATACCTGGGAGAATCTTGTCTGTTCCTGTGCCAGATGTAATAACAAAAAAGGGGACAGGTCCCCTGAATATTCCGGAATGAAACTGCTTAAACGTCCCTATCGCCCGACATTTATTACCTTTATCCAGAGAAATTATCGTATTGACGACCCCTGGAAACCTTATCTCTTTTTAGATTCCAAACAATTTACTACCATAACCTGATGAACGGAAAAAATTTCCGTATTCTTCTAATTTTTAATTGATTTATCTCGTTGATTATTTTACACTTCACAAGTCCAAATGAGATAAATTAACAACTGAGAATTATTAATGACTGAACATATAAAGAAAAAAACAATCCTTTCCGGAATGCAGCCGACCGGGTCGCTTCATATCGGTAATCTTGAAGGTGCCTTAAAGAACTGGGTAGACTGTCAGGATGATTACTGGATGTATTGTTGTATCGTTGACTGGCATTCACTTACGGCAGAATATACCGATACTAAAGGGCTCAAAGAAAAAGTATTTCAAATGGCTGTCGATTTTCTTGCAGCTGGACTTGACCCCGAAAAATGCGCTATATTTGTTCAGTCGGAAGTTATTGAACACGCCGAACTTCATCTGATTTTCTCAATGCTGATTTCAGTCCCAACCTTAACCCGGATGCCGACTTATCAGGAGAAAAAAGATAAACTCGATTCGTATGGATTCTTAGGATATCCGGTTTTGCAGGCTGCCGATATCTGTCTGTATAATGCCGATTTTGTTCCGGTAGGTAAAGATCAGGAAAAACATATCTGGCTGGCCAAAGATTTGGCGCAGCGCTTTAATAGTACTTATAAAAAAGTATTTCAAGAGCCGGAAGCACTCCTTCGGGAGATTCCGCTCATCCTTGGTGCCGATAACCGGAAGATGTCAAAATCGTACGATAATCATATCCCGATTGATTTCACAGAAAAGCAGACCGAAAAAAGACTGAAATCATTTTACACCGACCCGAACAAGCAGCGCAAAGGTGATCCGGGGAATCCGGATAAATGTCCGATATATCTGCTGCATAAAATATATTCAGATAATCCTGAAAAAGAGATTGCTCCTCCATGCAGGACCGGTGAACTTGGTTGTGTTGACTGTAAACTGAAACTTACTGAACGATTGAATAAATCTTTAGCACCGATCAGAGAAAAGCGGCAGGAGCTTTTGAAAGACCCGAATCAGGTCTGGGACATTCTGGCAACTGGACGAGACCGGGCAAAACAGAGAGCGGGAAATGTTATGGATAAAGTCCGCTCAGCAATGAAATTATCTTACCGGAAGAAAAAATAATGGAACAGAAAATTATGGATAATATCATTACCGGCAATTCAGACTATCAGGTAGATTTAGCTGTCTTTCAGGGACCGCTTGACCTGCTTTTGTATCTGATTAAAAAAGAGGAAGTCGATATATACGACATTCCCATTGCCAAAATCACTAAACAGTATTTAAGATATATCGAGATGATGACTTCGTTGAATCTCGAAATTGCCGGTGAGTTTATTCTGATGGCGGCAACATTAATACGTATAAAAACAAGACTGCTCCTCCCGCGTGATGAAGAGAATCCTGATGAACAGGATCCACGTGAAGAACTGATTATGGCATTGATTGAGTATAAAAAATACAAAGAAGCCGGTGATATATTAAAAGATAAAGCTCTCCTTGAAGAACAGTATTATGTCCCCGAGTCGACCGTTGCCAAAATCGAAGGTAAAGTTGAGCTTCAGGCAGTCACTTCACTCTTCGATTTAGTCTCCGCATTTAATGATGTCATTAAAGCAAAAAAAGAAGAGACATTCCACGAAGTTGTCAATGAAGATATCTCGATTGAAGAACGGATGATGTATGTCTTAACTGCCCTGAAAGCACGGGAATTTGCATCGTTTCAGGAATTGTTTTGCGATATGCCGAAGAAGATTGTTGCTGTAGTAACATTTATTGCGCTTCTGGAATTGACCCGTTCCAAGCGGATAGCAATCTATCAATCAAAACCATATTCAGAGCTTCGTGTTTATCGTGGTGAAACATATGATGCTGATAAACTTGACATCGACCTGATTGATATAACAACAGTTAAGCAAGTACCAGAGGAAGAATAAAATGGAAG
>QQUK01000375.1 GCA_008501655.1 Calditrichota bacterium | reverse complement strand
CTATTGCTGCGAGTCGCCAGATCTTTTTTAGTTTATCCAACGAAAGTTCAACACCGATGCCAAAAAGAAGCAGAGCTACACCGATTTCAGCAAGCATTTCGACCTGGTGAGTGTCATTAATCCACCCTAATCCGTTTGGACCTACAAGAAGACCGGAGAGGATAAATCCGGCAATTGAAGGAAGTTTGAACCGGTGGAAAAGTACAACAACTACTATAGCAACCGATATGATAACAACAAGGTCTTTGAGAAATATAAAATCATGCATAGGTGTAGTTTACTATATTTCGGGTTACAATGTAAATTAAAATTTTAAATAGATTCCGGTTGAACAGATTTTACCGTCTGAGGTACCCGTTCTTTAATGTTATAAAATGTCACATAAGTAACCGGTATGAGAATCAAAGTAATCATTGTTGAAACTAAAAGTCCCCCGATAACGGAACGGGCAAGGGCAGCCTGAATCTCTCCACCGGCACCGGCACCTAAAGCTAACGGAAGCATACCGAGTATTGTCGTCGCGGTGGTCATCATAATCGGGCGGAGTCGAAGTTTTCCAGACTCAACAACAGCTTTGGTGATATCCATATTCTTTTCGCGTCTCAGGAGATTGATATAGTCAACCAGAACAATCGCATTGTTCACGACAATCCCGATAAGCATAATAATACCCATAAGTGACTGCATATTTAAGGTAGTACCGGTAACCAGAAGCGTCGGAACTACACCTACTAAAGCAAGGGGTACTGAAACCATGACGATTAACGGGTCCAAAAACCGTTCAAACTGTGCGGCAAGCACCATATAGATTAATATCAAAGCGATTAACACCGATAAAAAGAAATCTGTCTGAGCTTCCTGCTGTTCTTTATACTCTCCTGAAAATATAAGTGAGAAGCCTTCCGGGAGAGAAAAGTTGTACAGTTTATCCTGAAGTTCTGCTACGACATCACCGAGGGCAGCCCCGCTTTCCAGATTTGCGGTTACGTAAGTTACTCGCTGTCCGTCTACCCGGACAATCTCCGTTGGTGCCCGTCTTCTTTCAGTTGAAACAACAGCTGAGACAGGAATAGTCTGACCGGTCGAAGTTCTGACTGAAACATTTTTTAAGTCAAGAGTGCTCAATCTGTCTTCTGCTTGAAGTCGAACCATTATCGGATACTCTTCACCTTTTTCCCGATAGACACCGGCACGTCCACCACCTATATTTGTTTGAATAATATTAGCAATATCAGAAACGGAAAGTCCGTAATTGGCGATTTTTTCACGGTCGATTATAATATTTTCTTCCGGGCGCCCTTCCCGTCGGGATAAGCGGACATCGTTTATCTGAGGTACTTCTTCTATTATTTCTTTGATATCCTGAGCAAGTCTGTCGGCAAGTGGTAAATCATACCCGCGAAGCTCAATCTGTATTGCTTCGGAGTTCCCCGAACCAAAAAGCCTGCGTAACATCCAGAGACCGGACTGGGCTGAAACACGAACATCTGCACCGGGTACTTTTCCGGCAACATGTTCTCTGATTTTATCGGCAAGTTCAAATGAGTTGACGGTTCGTTTATCTGCGTTTTCAAGGGAAATTTCAACTTCGGCATCCCCCGGGCGAATTTCAACCGACACCGTACGAACCTGATCCATCGGGAGTATCTCGCGAACCAGTGAATCCATTTCATGCAGGTAGTTATTGACAACTGCAATATTGGTACCTTGAGCCATTTCAAGGTCGATATCGATTTCGTTTGCATCAGTCTGAGGTGCTAACTCAACCGGTAACAATTGCCAGAGGGATACTGTGATGACCAGTAAAACTCCGGTTACGATATAGACCAACTTCCTTCTGTTTAAGGCTTTCGTAATAATATTTGAATATCTGTTTTCAAGTTTTTCAGTCCAGGAGGTGAAACGGGCTTTTTTAAAATCTTTTGAATCATTTCCTGTTTTTACAGTAAGATAGCGGCTGCCAAGCATTGGTACCAATGTCAAGGCTACGAGTAGAGAACAGAGTAAAGAAAAGACAACTACAAGAGCAAGTTCTTTGAAGAGCATTCCGGATACAGTTTGCATAAAGACTACCGGTAAAAATATCACCGATGTTGTCAATGTCGATGCGACAATAGCACCGGATACCTGTCTTGTTCCGATCAATGCGGAATCCCTGAGTGACTCACCCCGCTCCCGAATGCGCACGATATTTTCAAGCACAACAATCGAGTTGTCGACAATCAAGCCGATACCAAGGGCGAGCCCTCCAAAACTCATCTGATTTAATGTAATACCGTTAAAAAATAAAACACCAAATGTGGCAATAATAGAAATTGGAATCGAAAGGGCTATAATCGATGTTGTCGAACCGTTTCGCAGAAATAAATAGAGAACAAATATTGCAAGAAGTCCGCCAAAGAGAGTTGATTGTTTTACATTATCAATAGAATTCTGTATGAACTCACTCTGGTCAATAACCATCATCAGGTCGATATCATCTCGTTCTTTGTTGATCTCTTCCATAATGAGTCTTGCTTCTTCAGCAACAGCCACAGTATTAGCACCGGATTGTTTTCGAACTCCAAGGCGTACCATCGGTCTGCCGTCAATTTGTACCAGTCTGTTTACATCTTCATAACCGTCTTTAATCTCTGCAACATCTCTGACCCGAATAGGCTTACCGTCTATAACTGTTATTATGGTTGATGCGATTTGGTCTATGGACAGAAATTCCCCCTGGGTCCTGATATACATATCATTGACACCTTCCCGCATATCACCACCGGGGAGAGTAACATTTTCCCGTCTGAGAGCAGCCTGAACATCATCAGCTGTTAAACCGCTTGATGCAAGTCTATCCCGTTTCAATTGCACCTGAATCTCTCTGTATATACCGCCCCAGACATCAACTGACCCGACCCCCGGGATTTGTTCAAACCTTTGGGAAATCTCGCGTTCTAATATCCGGGTCAACTCCTCCATCGACCGATTCGATTGAGCACCTAAAATAACAACCGGGAAATTATCCGGGTCAAACTTCCAAAGTCTCGGCGGTTCGACCTCCGGTGGAAAATCATCTCTGATTCTATCAAGTGCCGCACGAACATCATTTGCTGCAGCATCTATATCAGTACCTTGAGTAAATTCAAGCGTCACCCGGCTGCTTCCCTCTTCAGACTGGGAACGAACCTCTTCTACATTAGGTACCGATGCAATCGCATTTTCAATTTTATCAGTGATAAGCTGTTCGATTTCTTCAGGACCGACATTGGGGTAATTTGTCCGAACAGTCAGGCGTGGATAGTCAATAGGAGGGAGCAGGTCGACCGGTAAAAAACGAAAACCGGTCAAACCAAGAACAATGATGATCAAAAAGAACATCGTTGTTGCGATTGGTCTATCTACAGCTAATTTAGTAAGATTCATTGAAGTAATCTCTTTTTATGATGCCAGGGTGTCGGTTGGACTATTTTTCTTTTGGAGAATTTCGTTGAGGAGGTCTTCACGCTGAAGATTTTGTAGATATTCAACCCAATCCCATTTGATAGGCCGCATTTTTGCCTGACCGTTCTCACCGCCAAAGAGATCCTGTCCGATTGTAACAACCCACTGGTTTGGTTCAATACCGGTCACACCGGCCGACATCCGGCCTTTGGCTAAAACATCAACCGGGATAAACTCAAAACCAATCGCTTCAGTCAGGTTCCCAGCTGCTTTTAACTCATCCAGGTTCTGTGGTATTTTATTTGCAGTATCTCTGGATACATACACACCGGTTGCACCCGAGAGGGGATTTTCATGAAGTGCTGAGAGGGGTACTAAAGTTGCATTTTCTGATTCACCATAATGAATATCGACAGATGTAAACATGCCTGATTTTAAGTAGTTTTCCGGGTTTGGAAGTTCAATCTCAGCTTCGGTGGAATGTGTAACCGGATGCAGAAACGGGGAGATGCGGGAAAGTTTTGAACTGACAGAACCTGAGGGTAAGTGTGTTGAAATGATGTCAGAGCGTTGACCGGTTTCTATATAGTTTAGCATCCGGTCGGTCAGGATGACTTCAACAATAACCGTA
>QQUK01000343.1 GCA_008501655.1 Calditrichota bacterium | reverse complement strand
AAAGAAACGAACCACGGGAGAGAAAGATATTCTGCATATTCGGAAATCTCCGGCAAGTCGCCTGAAATCTGCCATCTGGAAATCTCATTCTACCCGATACGGCTCCGCTGTTTTCGGTTGTATCAAGAAAATCTACTAATTTGACAAGAGCATCATTGTCAATTTCCAAGTCAGGATTATAAAACAAAAGGTACTTCCCGGTTGATTCCAAAGCCCCAAGATTGCAAGCTTTAGCAAATCCTAAATTATGCTTCTGCCGGATAATCTTACAATCAGGAATAATTGACTTTACGACACTAATCGTTTCATCTTGAGAGGCATTATCTACAATGATCGTCTCGCAGCTGTCAAACAATTCAGCTGATTTTAATGCATGTATTGATTGAGCGATTGAATCTTCGGAGTTATAAGTGACTAAGATTATTGAAAATACCGGAGTGGATTTCTCTGACACGGTTTAATTTAATTTTCCAAATATTGATTTGATACGCAGCATCCAGACCATATAGATAGCTTCCCGCATAATCTTTTTGGACATTTTTGATGTTCCTGCTATCCGGTCCATGAAAATAATAGGTATCTCTTTAATTTTGAATCCTTTTTTCCATGCCCGCATAGTCATCTCAATCTGAAAAGAATAACCGGATGCTTTGACATCGTCGAGATTGATAGCTTCTAACACTTCTCTGCGAAAACATTTAAATCCACCGGTAGCATCCCGGATAGGAAGACCGGTTACAATTCTCGTATAGACATTTGCATAATACGACAACAATAATCTTGACATAGGCCAGTTGATAACATTAACACCGGAAATATACCGGGAGCCGAGCACCAAATCATGAGTTTGTATTTCCCGGAGAAAATCTTTGATATATTCAGGACCATGAGAGAAATCAGCATCCATTTCGAATATATAATCATACTTTTTTTCAATAGCCCATTTGAATCCGGCTATATATGCCTTGCCGAGTCCTTCTTTATTCTGTCTGTGAAGAACATTTATTTTGGGCTCCTGTTCGGATAACTTATCAGCAATTTTCCCGGTACCATCAGGCGAATTGTCATCAACTATCAAAACATGGATTCGCGGATCAAGAGGCAAAACAGCATGAACTATTTTTTCAATATTATCTTTTTCGTTATATGTCGGAAATATTATTAAAGCACGATTTGATTGAGTCATGTTCCTATCCGGTTTGTTATTTTCTTGACGAAAGTATACCTTTTATTACTGTTATTGTCAAGAATACCAATTACTTATTATACCTATCCTATCGGAAAAAATCTAATTTTCTCTTTTTGATTTTAGCAATTTTCTGCGTAAATCTGTTAATTCTTCTTTGATTGCAGTCTGTCCTTCAGCCATAAAGCCCATCAGAAATAACCCGAAACCTAACCCTGTCAATAAAATGACAAGATACAATAAAGGAAGTTGCGTTTCATTCTGCCAGTATTTCAGGTATATCGCCCATAAACCGATTAAAAATCCAAGGAAAAAGCAGATAGTCCCAATCAATCCAAAAAAGAGCAAAGGTTTTTTTAAAAATGTAATCTGGAATTTGACCGCAACCATATCAAGTACACCAATCGGAATCCGCCAAAACGAAAACTTTGATTCCCCCCACTCTCGCTCATACAAAGGAATTTTTACTTCTTCGACTTTAAATCCTTCATTTGAAGCCAGTACGACTAAATAACGATGCCAGTCCTGACGTAAAAATATCCGTTCTACAACTTCACGCTTAAATGCCTTTACTGAATTCAAATCATGAACTTTTAGATTGAATATTTTTCGGGATATCCAGTTGTAAACAGTCGATACAAATCGTTTGTTATACTTTCCCTGTTTCCAGCCGGTACAAAGGTCGGCACCTTTCTGAATCGGTGTGATCAAAGCTGGAATATCTTCAGGTTTATACTGCAAGTCAGCTGGATAAAAAACAAACACCGAACCTTTTGCTGTATCAAACCCGGTCTGGAGTGCTTCAGTCAATCCCCGGTTACGCTGGTGAGACGCATATCGGATGAAACCGTATTTTTTAGCACAATCTTTAATTATCTTCAGAGTATTATCTGATGACCCATCATCTACATAAACCAGTTCTGAATCAAAAGAAGCGTTTTTCTGCATTTCATCAAACTGACGGCAAAATTCCTCAATATTTCCCTCTTCATTCAACGCCGGTACGATTGTTGAAACCAATAATCTATCTGATTCTGACTGATGCAAACTAACTCCTGTTTAACTCTGCTAATGCTTTTTTCAGTTTATGTACTGAAGGAGCATATCTAATTGCTTCTTCGTAATAATGCTTACTTTCTAATCTCAGCTGCTGGCTTTTTGTCTCGTTATATCGATCCTGATAAAATTTAGCTAACCTGGCATTAAGATTATAATTTGTCGGTGAAAACTCAACCGCTTTTTTAAACATCTGCTCAGATAACTGATATAAACTGTCCTTCTCAGTTGCTTCAGCGATAAAACTGTAACAAGTCATATTATCGGGATTTTCTTGTAGAAACTCAACCAGTAAGTCGTTATTTATTATACCAAAAGACTGATAATCATCTATAAATCGCTCCAAATCAGAGAGAATATAACTGTCAGCTTCCGGATTTCCGGTATAACCGGCTATCCGGTACAATCGAATCTGCTCAAGTCCGACATGGTAAGTGATTATATGTGATGCATGTTCCATAATATCCGGATAATCCTCTTTAGCCTTTGTTTCATTCCCGCTATCTACCAAAAGATGGGTTATCGGAAATTTTTCAAACAGATTCTTATCAGCATGACTTACACCGAACATATGAATAACAGTTCCTAAATTGTTTTCCAAATTTAAACTCGGTGCAAATGGACCGGAAAGAACAGCATTCGGTGCTAAAGAAGCAGTAAGGTCAGCAGATATATCTTTAGCTGTAAATGTCGGTGCTTCATCCCATTTCAGATATCTTTT
This sequence comes from Calditrichota bacterium, assembly GCA_008501655.1. GTDB lineage: Bacteria > Zixibacteria > MSB-5A5 > GN15 > FEB-12 > QQUK01. Next base: position 1,094 of record QQUK01000343.1, on the reverse strand, counting down.
CGATTGGGGATAGACCGAAAGTATCGTAACAATAATTGCAAATGTTATTGTTATGTATTTAGGGATATCGAGTCTAACTTTGCTAAACATCTTCGCAGTAAAATATATTACAAGTACAATTAAAACAGTCCATAAAGCAGCATAGTATTTTTGGTCATCATAATAAAACGACCCGTATGTCTTAACAAACAGACCACCGTATAATTGGTATACTGGGAGATATGCAATCAAAAAGATTAATGGAGTAGCATAGTACGGCACAGTTTTTTCATCACTGCTTTTATATTGCAATAGTTTATGAATCAGATAGACTGCAGAGGCTGCGATAGGATATATCAGCACAAGTTGATATCGAAGCGGCCGATAGTTCCAGATCATCAGAGAGCCGATGTATGAAATTATCATCACAGCTAAAAACAGATCAAATGATTTCATTTTTTTTAAATTGTCAATTATGCGAAGATTTAAAAACAGTTTCCAACAGACATGCAAGAGAAAAAGTGCTGCCAATACTCCCGCAACCGGAATCCTCTCAAAAAGTTTGGAGCCATCCCCAAACGTCAGATACTTCTTAATAAAATTATCAAAAGAATCAAATGCTTCCGGAGCGCCGTACAATGAGAATGCCTGTTCACCAACATACGAGGCGACCTGTGCTTTCATCGGCTGATAGGAGAAAAAATACCAGAAGAGGGTAACCGCAATAAATCCCCCTGCAAACACTATCAATGGTTTGATTTCCTTTTTATCCGGGAACAGAAAACGATGAATCAGATACACAGCAAACGGTGCCAAAAAGACAAACCCGATGATTTTCCCAAAAAATATTCCAACGGCAAGAGAGATACCCGCCAGAGCTATGGTATAGATATTTTTAAAATATGTCAGAAGGAATAACGATAAAAAGGCATAAAATGCCATGGCATGTTCCAGAAATGATAAACGCCCGTAAAAGATATGGTTGTAGTTAAAACCGATAATCAACAGGAAAAGGATGCCAATCAACATCGATGTTTGTTTTCGGAGAACAAAATAAAAAAGGAGCATTGCTCCAAAAGAATACAAAAGACCGGTTAAATTTGCTGAAAAGAATG
>QQUK01000172.1 GCA_008501655.1 Calditrichota bacterium | reverse complement strand
GGTGGATTAAAAACAATGCCGGGAAAAAACAGGTCGTCCTAGAACTTGGTGGAAACGCCGGTGTTGCTGTAGCTGATGATGCCGACCTGGATTATGCAACGACCCGTTTACTCTATGGTGGGTTTGCCTCAGCCGGACAATCATGTATCTCTGTCCAGCGTATCTATGTCCATGAAAAAGTATATGACAAATTTCTCACCATGTTCAAAACTAAAGTAAACAAACTCAAAGTCGGCGATCCTCTTGACAAAAAAACCGATGTCGGTGCTATGGTTGAAGAAAAAGCTGCCGATGAAACAATCCGCACCATTCAGGATGCTGTTAAAGGCGGAGCTAAAATCCTTACCGGTGGTAAGAAAAAAGGTGCTGTCCTTCAACCGACTGTGTTGACAAATGTAAAAACCTCGATGGATGTCTGCTCTAAAGAAGCTTTTGCTCCATTGGTAGTCGTTGATAAATACAAAGACTTCAAAAAAGTTGTCAAAGAAATCAACAACTCCGAATATGGTCTGCAGGCGGGCATCTTCACCAACCGGATGAAAGATGTCTTTTATGCATTCAAGCATATTGATGCCGGCGGTGTTGTTGTCAATGACATCCCGACCTATCGTGCCGACCATCAGCCGTACGGCGGTGTTAAAGATTCCGGTTTAGGCCGCGAAGGCATCCGCTATACTATTGAGGATATGACCGAACTGAAAATCCTCTCTATGAATTTAAAAACATCGTAATCTCCATCATTCCCGACTCAATCGGGAATCCAGAATAATTATACACATCGTAGCTCAGGTCTCTTGGAGACCTGAGCTTTTTTTGCCTGACTATAATTAGTCACTCTGAGCCTGTCGAAGAGTGCACGTTATGAAAAAAGTCATTTTGAGCATGTAGAGGAATGCAAGTTATAAAATAAAAAAAGTCACCCTGAGCGGAGTCGAAGGGGACTTTTTTTACAATGTGTTGTCAGGCGTCCCGCCTGACAACTTGTAAACCCCGTAGGTCGTCCGTCGTGGCGGACTGTGGTTCCGACATTTTTATTGTTATCAAACGTAATCCTTATCCTGTCATTCCTGCGAACGCTGACTTTGTAGGTCGGGTTCACTGAGAGAACGATAGTTTCTCGAAGAACCCGACATCTTTTCAAATAAAAAGTCACCCTGAGCGGAGTCGAAGGGGACTTTTTTATTCCTTGCTCTCTCTTTGTATTACTTTTACATTACAAAAAACGGGAGAATAATATGCGAAGAAAAATAATTTACATCATAATAATATCACTTTTAGCACCGCTTGTGAGTGCCAAAGATAAAGGAAACATACAAATACTCTGCGAAGCAAAAGTCAAAGTCTTCTTAAACAACGTTTACAAAGGTAAATCAAGAGAAAAACTAAACGGATACTTTCTTAAAAACCTTGAATATGGAACATATAACATAGAACTCGAATATCGAGATAATCGAGAAGAATTTTCTGTCGACCTTCAAGATACACTCTATACATACATCTCAACAGTTTTTACACGAAAGGAAGATGAGCAGATGTTTGTCAATCCTGACTCCGTTGAGTCTTCCGAAGAGGAAGATTTTATTCCGGTAGATATTTTCCCTGAATTGATTCATCGTGAAGAAATTCAAATGCCGGAAATCTACTCCTCAGACACAATCAAAGGTGTTGCCTCGATGAAAGCGTTTGTCGACGAAAACGGCATTCCAACCGAAATTCTTATTCATAATTCAAGTGGGAGCGCTCTCATTGATTCGCTTGCGATTGAAGCGGGAAAGAAAAATATATACCTGCCGGGGATGTATAAAAAAAAACCGGTCGGATGCTGGGTTAATTACAAAATAGCATACCCGAAAGGCTATTCACCAATACCAAATCAAAATGCAAATTACCCTGATGAAAATGTAAAAGTTGATGTTGATGTTTATCCGGAAATGATCTATAATGAACCTCCTGAGTATCCAAAAAGTGAAAGAAATAAAGGAGTAACTGGTACTGTTTGGGTGAAATTGCTGGTAGGGAAAGATGGTAATGTAAAAAGGGCTATGGTGGGCAAATCATCCGGTAATCGGGCACTTGATAAAGCGGCGATACAGGCAGCTTATAAAAATAAATTCAAACCAGGTATTCAAAACGGTAAACCGGTAGCAGTCTGGATTACATATAAAGTTAATTTTGATTTAGACAATTAAGGAAACACAACATGCACATACTCATCTTAGGCGGAACACAATTCGTCGGCAAACATATAACCGAAAAAGCTATTGCAAACGGACATGAAGTTACCCTCTTCAATCGTGGTAAAACAAAATCAGAAAAAATCCCAAACGTAACTTATCTCAACGGTGATCGTGATGGAAATCTTGATGCTCTTAAGAATAAAAAATTCGATGTTGTCATTGATGTCTGCGGTTACACACCTCGAGTTGTCCGTCAATCAGCCGAACTGCTCAATGAAAACTGTGACCACTATATTTTCATCTCCACAATATCAGTCTATGATTATAAAAACGGTGAAAAAATAGATATAGATTCCCCGCTTGTGCAGCTTGAAGATGAAACCGTTGAAGAAATCACCGCTGAAACATATGGCGGTCTTAAAGTCCTTTGCGAGGATGTCATCCTTGATGTCTACCCTGAAAACTCAACCATCATCCGTCCAGGCTATATCGTTGGTCCTGATGACCACACCGACCGGTTTGGTTACTGGATAAAACGGATTTCCGAAAGTGATAAAGTTCTCATCCCCGAAAATCATGACCAACCCTGGCAATATATTGATACCCGTGACTTGGCTGAGTTTACTATCCTTTTGGCGGAACGAAAACAATCGGGAATCTACAACGCTGTCGGACCGGGAGAGAAAGTTACCGTAGGCTCAACCTTTGAATTGATGAAGACTATTTTTAATTCCGATACACAATTTGTTGAGGCGTCGGAAAAATTTATTGAGGAAAATGATATTTCTGTCAGAGAATTTCCAATGACGACATCACCGAAAGATACCGCTCATTATAATTTTATGGAAATAGATATCCGTCCCTCGGTACTTGCCGGTTTAAAACACCGACCAATTGAAGAAACCATAAAAGATTCATTTGTATATATAAAATCACTCCCTTCAGACTATGAATATACAGCTGGCATGAAAAAAGAACGGGAAGAGGAATTGATAAAAAAGATTATCACTGAATAATTGATGTAAGGCAGAATTGTAGGACAAGAGCCCTGCGCTCTTGACATTTTGTCAGGCGAGACACCTGACATCACTATAAATTTCGTAACCATTTTACTGCCTTAACTTATCTTTCCGTTTGACATCCCCTTTTGAAACCTTTTCCTTACCTTCAATGGTAAATAACATTCAACCAAAAATCGAAAAATATATCCGCCTTCTCGAAATAATATTTTTTGTTTTGGGGATAGCTGGAACATTATACGGTATTTTTGTACTGACCGCCTTTAAAACCGACATCCTTGATGCAGAACAGTTTCAAAAATTAGTTGAGCGCTTTGAAATCAGGGAAGTTCATGCCCTTTTGAATGTTTTCTTTTATCTGCCCCTTATTGCTGCTGCCATCGGTATCCACAAAAGAAAACGATGGGGGAGAAACATAGGATTTGTATGGTCAGTTTTGTATCTTTCATACTTCCCGATGGGAACTATTGTTGCTCTCTTTTCACTTTGGGTCTTATTCAAAAAAGAAACAAAAGAAATATTTAAAGTTCCCAAATCATCAATTTTATAATGAAGTAGCTGGTAGTAACATTAAGTAGGTCGGGTTCCATTGTATTGATATCGCCAATAATATTCTGTAGGTCGGGTTCCGTTGTATTGAAATCGCAAATAATATTCTGTAGGGCGGATTCCGTTGTATTGAAATCGACAGATTTCAATGTCGAGAAACCCGACAAAGATAGTAGGTCGGGTTCCATAGTCTTGATATCATAAAAAATAAATTGTAGGTCGGGTTCCCGGAGAGATGCAATAGCATCTCGAAGAACCCGACAAATCGTTCAAGTAGGTCGGGTTCCATAGTCTTGATATCGTAAAAAATAAATTGTAGGTCGGGTT
>QQUK01000190.1 GCA_008501655.1 Calditrichota bacterium | reverse complement strand
TCCTATCCGGAGCATATTTTCTTTCGTAGAAGCACCAATATGCGGTGCAAATAGTGTATTCGGCGCATCAAACAGCGGTGAGCCATCAGGAGGGTCGGAAGCCCAGACATCGGTTGCATAGCCGGCAATAACTCCTTCTTTAAGAGCCTTCGCCATATCCTCATCATTCACACAGGGACCTCGTCCGGTATTGATAAAAAAGGCACTTGGTTTACAGAGTTTCAGCTTTTCCATATTGATAATACCCCGAGTTGAATCTATCAGGGGCATATGAAGTGAAAAATAATCAGCCTGCTTGAGGACATCATCAAGTTTCGGAACGATTTCAGCAAAATCAGAGAAGTAAACATCGGGATGCCATGCTAAGATACGCATTCTGAAGGCTCTGGCACGCACTGCAAGTGCTGTTCCAATGCGACCCATACCGAGGATACCTAATGTCTTTCCATGCAGCTCAGTCCGTTTAAGTTCTTTTTTGAGCCATTTCCCTTCGACCATTGAGTTATGAGCTTTGATTGTATGGTTGGGAAGCGCAATCATCATTGAAAAAGCGAGTTCGGCAACGGCTGTTGTGGAAGCTTCGGCGGTGTTAAAAACTTTGACACCTTTTTCTTTGGCGTAGGGGATATCAACATTATCAAGTCCAACTCCGCCGCGGATAATCATTTTTAAGTTTTTTGCCTGATCCAGATATTCCTTGGTCGCTTTTGTCTTTGAGCGGATAAGAATAATATCAGCATCAGCTACCCGGGAACTGTCATCGGTGACTTCTCCATATTTTTCAAGAACACCCGGGAGAGTTTTATCAAACGCATCTGAAATCAATATTAACATACTGCATTAACCTTTCTGTAAATCGTCAAGCAGGTTTACAACCATCCCTGAACGAAGTTTTGGTTCAAACCATGTTGATTTCGGCGGCATAACTTCACCGGCATCGGCAACGGCTAAAAGCTGCTCGACGGTGACCGGTGAAAGTGAAAACGCCATTTTGTATTTATTGCTATCTATCAGTTTTTTCAGTTCAGCTACACCCCGAATACCACCGACAAAATCAATCCTGTCATCGGTGCGGAGATTTTCAATTCCAAACAAAGGTGCCAAAAGATTCTTCGTTAATATTGCAGAATCGATAGAATCAACCGGGTGACTGTTATCAAAAGAACCGGGTAAAATCCTGCAGTTGTACCATTGTCCGGATGTATATATTCCTATCTGGTGACTCTCTTTCGGGTCTATTGCGCTATCTGATTTAGTAATTTCAAATTTATCTGCTGATTTAGCGATAATATCATCAATTGACAGATTATTTGTTTCGCTAACTACCCGATTATATGAAAGGATATGGAGTTCATCATCCGGAAAGATAACATTGAGAAAATAGTTGTACAATTCTTCACCGGTATGATGCTCATTTTTCTCTTTCATCCGGCGGCAGACTTCGGAAGCAGCTTCAGACCTATGATGACCGTCGGCAATATAGAGTTCGGGGAGTTGAGCAAAAGCATTAATTAGCTCTCTAATATCAGAATCGGAATCTACAACCCAGAGTTCGTGGCGGACAGAGTCATCAGAAGTAAAGTCGACAGTGCTTTCAGCAGCGGTAATTGTTGTAAAAAGCGATTTCAATTCTGTATTTTGTTTAAATATTGAAAAAACCGGTCCGACCTGCGCTCCTAACGTCATTATATGATTAGCACGATCATCAACTTTTTGAGGTCTGGTATGTTCATGTTTTTTGATAAGTCCCCGGTCATATTCGTCCACCGATGTCAAAGCTGCAATACCGGTTTGACTCTGACCATTCATGGTCAATCTATAGAGATAAAAACATGGGTTTTCATCCTGGATCATGAGCCCGTCAGAATAAAGTCTCTTCAGGTTTTCTTTCCCTTTCCGATAAATCTCATCTGAATAACTTGATGATTCAGGAGGAAAATCGACTTCGGATTTATTTACCCGTAAAAATGAATCCGGATTTTCTTTGACAAGCTCTCGGGCTTCCTCAGAACTTAAAACATCATATGGTGGAGCTGCTACTTTTTTGGCAAACTCCGGTTTTGGACGAAGAGCACAAAACGGTTTGACTATAGCCATATTCTCTTACCTCTTTCTTTCCGGCTGTGAATCTATTCACAATTGGCTATATATACAATAAAGCTGAATAAATCAAGAACGAATAGGCGGTCTGTCAATAATTCCAAAGCAATATTAGATAAAAAAAGACCGGCAAAAGCCGGTCTCAATACTGGTATAAACTACGTAAAAACTATTTCATATGTTTAGAAACAAGCTTAGTCATCTGGAACATATTGATAGTACGTTTGCTTCCGAATACTTTAGCAAGTTTTTCATCAGGTTTGATGTTTCTCTTGTTTACAGAATCCTGAAGTTTATTCTTTTTGATGTACGCCCAGAGTTTTTTGGTAACTTCGGTACGCGGGATCGCTTTGTTACCAACAACGGCACCGAGTTCAGCAGAGAGTGTCATAGGACGCATAAATGCCGGGTTCGGTTTACGTTTTGCTTTTTTCTTTGCAACTTTTTTCTTAGTTGCTTTTTTCTTGGCAACTTTTTTCTTGGTGACTTTTTTCTTGGCAACTTTTTTCTTGGTTGCTTTTTTCTTGGCTACTTTTTTCTTAGTGGCTTTTTTCTTGGTTGCTTTTTTCTTGGCTACTTTTTTCTTGGTGGCTTTTTTCTTGGCGACCTTTTTCTTGGCTACTTTTTTCTTGGTGGCTTTTTTCTTGGCGACCTTTTTCTTGGCTACTTTTTTCTTAGCAGCTTTCTTTTTTGTAGCTTTTTTCTTAGTAGCTTTCTTTTTTACTGCCATTCTGTTGCTCCTTAGCATTAAGGTTTAGTAAAGCTATTTTATTACATTCTTTATTTATTTTTCATTCTCAGGATGAAATTCTCTGCTTCACTAAAAAATACTAAGTTTTTATTTTTTTATGCAAGAAAAAATTAACAAAATCTTAAAAAAAGTTGATTTTTTTTCATAGAGGAAATTAACAGATTTGGCAGAATTTCAGAGAGAAACTATGCTTTGACCAGTTCGATGACCGGAGCTTCAGCCGGGCAACCGAGTCTGAACGGGAACCAATGACCGGCACCGGATGAAGTATAAAGTTTGCTTTTCCCCCTGGTATATTCACCCCAAAGATACCTGTCAGGGAAATAAGATTCGAAGACGGAACGTCCACCAAACCCGATCTGACCTCCATGAGTATGCCCTGCGAGGGTGAGATCAATACCTACTTCAGAGGCGTAATCAAGCGCATCCGGTCTGTGTGACATCAAGATACGGAAATCAGGTGAGGTTTCATCTACAAGCATTTTGTCTATAGTAGTCTTGAAAAACGAATAATCTTTTGCTCCCATTCTTCTGGGGTCATCAATACCTCCGATTAAAAGAGTACTGTTTCCTATCTGTAATTCTGCAGCTTTATCAATGAAAAGAGGTGTATTTGACCTTTCGTATGATGCGATTGCTTTCTCTACCCCACGAAAATACTCATGATTTCCCAATGTAGCAAAAGTCCCGAGTCTTGGTTTTAGCTGTTCCACCATCCTGATTAAATCAGGCAGCAGGTGCATTTCATCCGAAATATCACCCGTCATCATCACCAGGTCAGGATTAAACATTTCGGCATCTTCAAGAATCTTCTCCACATCAGAGAGAGTCACGTAATGTCTTAGATGAATATCAGACAGATGCAGAATCTTCAGACCATTGAGATCATCGGGGAGATTTTTGAAAGTGATCGGCCGTTTGTAGACATTTACATTGGTTAAGGCTCTGACTACTCCGGCTGTCCCGGCTGACAAAGTTATCAACGGAATTGCAGCAGCTGTTGACTGGAGTATTTTTCTCCGGTGATGATCAATTTCAGAATCTTTTTCTCTGGCTGAACGGGAGAATTTCTCTATCATCGAGTTTGTAAAATGAAGAATCCCGGAAAACGGCAGTGAAAGGATAAGACAGAATTCCAGAATAAAAGACAACATTCCGCCAAATGCACCCGGATATACCAGTATATCCCAGGCATTATATTCACCTATACCCCAAAGCAATACCGAACTGATACCAAATAAGGGTAAAGACCAGGCAACTTTTCGTACCCAGCGTTTTTTCCACCAGACTTTATTGAACAGACGGAAAAAAAGAATTGATAGCAGTCCGAAAAAGAGAATAAAGCATATCGAGGCTATAATTGGAAAAAAACTTCGTATCATCTATATAGTATCCCTTAAAAATAACATAGTTATTCTTAAACAGCAGTCAGTCTTAAAAAGTTTAGAAAAATTTTTATTTTCTCCAGACATGCGGACGCAGGATAATCAGCACAGTAAAAATCTCAAGTCTCCCCAGAAGCATCGAAAAGATTAACAGCCATTTTCCCGGAATAGGAATCCAGCCAAAATTCTCGATGGAGCCGACACCTGCAAGTCCCGGACCAATATTTCCAATAGTAGCGATTGAACAGGTAATAGCTGTTGTCATATCCGGCACAAAGAGTGTCATCAAGGCGGCAACCATTATAAATAGCAGAATAAAGAGGATGAAAAATGCCACGACATTCATCAGGGTTTTATCCTCAATTGAGGTTTTACCAATTTTCACCAACGACACCAGTCTTGGTTGAGTCATTTTTTTCAGTTCGTTGACAGCAAATTTTAACACAAGCATGATACGAATCATTTTCATACCACCCGCCGTGGAACCGGCACAACCTCCGAAAAACATCAGTATTACTAAAAGCACTCTGAGAAAATCCGGCCAGAGGTCAAAATCAGCTGTTGCAAATCCGGTTGTCGTTACGATTGCCAAAGTCTGAAATGCTGCCGAACGAAATATATCATTGAATGAATCAAAATTTGCTGCCTGTTCATCATAATGTTCTGTAAACTGCTCGACCGTCGGTTTATTATACCGAAAATGTTCATACGCTTCATTGGCCGGTTTGAGTCCATCAAAATAGAGTACAATTGTTACAATGATAATTGTCGATACAATCACACCCGTGTAAAAGAGAAACTCTTTATTTTTAATAAGTGAGTTCAGGTTGCCTCGAAGCGCCTTAAAATGGAGAAGGAAATTTATACCGGCAAAGTACATAAAAATAATAACAATCCATTCAATCAAATCAGAGTTGTAAGCAGCAATCGATGAGTTTTCGGTAGAAAATCCGCCGGTTGCCATCGTTGCAAATGTATGACAGACGGCATCAAACAGATCCATACCGGCAATCATCAGAAGAACTGTCTCAGCAACAGACAGCAGGACATACACACCCCAGAGAATCGATGCTGTCTGTGCAAGTCGCGGCTGCAGTCGCTCTTTGGTAGGACCGGGAACCTCTCCTTTAAACATCTGATACCCAGATACTCCCATTGCCGGGAAAATCGCCAGTGCAAGCGTTATAATCCCCATACCACCGAGCCAGTGAGTTAAAGCACGCAAAAATAGAATTGCACGTGGAGCTGATTCAATATCCGACATAATTGTAGAACCGGTTGTTGTGAACCCGGACATTATCTCAAAGTATGCATCTGTAAAATGTAAAAAAAAGTTCTGCCAGGCAAACGGATCTGAAGACATAAACCAAAAAAGAATCGGGATTGAACCTATAAAAGTCAATCCTATCCAGCCGAAAGTTACAATTGCATATCCCTCTTTGACTCCCTGAAGTTTTTTCCCTCCTTTAAAAATGTAAATGAAAACTGTTCCGGCAAGCAGGGCAAAAAATATGGCGAAGAGAAAACCGAAAACTTCGGTAAATAAAAGCATCTCAATAAGAGGTTCATGGAAGTTATCATAGATGGCTATTCCAAGCGGGACAAGCAAAAGTCCGCCTAAAATCTGCATAAGTTTCCCTATCGCATAGCCGACAGCAGTTTTATGCATGTTTCATTAACTCCGTTTGAAAAAGCTTTTCGGTTTGAAAAGTTTTGTGATAGCATGGAGATTTTTATCATGTGTGATAACGATGACATGATCTTTTGCTTCAAGGGTTGTTTCACCATCCGGTAAAATCATTCTATTTTCTCTGATTATCACACCGATCATCGTCCCTTTTTGCATTTTTACTGATATATCTTTAATCTTTTTTCCGGCTATTTCAGAGTTCGGTTCGACTGTCAGACGGACAGCTTCGATATCGACATTGGAGAGTTTCACAACCGCTGAAATATGACCGCGGGAAATAATTTCAAGAATCTCGCGTGCGGTTGTCAGACGGGGGTTGATAACATGGTCAATGCCAATATTTTTATACAGCTTGTTGTGACTCATGTCGGTTGTAGTTGTTATGAATACGAGGGCATCTTCAGCCTTAGCAAGAAGGGCTGAAAGTACATTGTAATCCGGTGAATCTGAAACAGCGATGAAAAACGATGCTTTGTCTACGTTGAGTTCCTGCAGTAAATCTTCTTCGGTACAGTCACCATGGAGAACTTCAAGATTCTCAAATGAAGCTGCAGCCTCATGAGCATGTTCTAAGCTCGGATCTACAAACGTGACATGGTAATCAAGTGATTCAAATGCCTGAGCAAGTTCCAATGTGGAGTATGCATCACCGGTGATAATAATTTTTCTGTTTTTCTTTTCATATCCGATCAAACTTAAAAAGCGGTCGAGAGATTTTCTGGGGAATAAAGTATAAACAATATCACCTGCTTCGATCTTTGTATTACCATCGGGAATCATACCGACTCTGTTTCGAACAATTGCTGCAAAAAGAATGATATCGGGGGCAATTTCAAGACGAATCTCTCTTGGTGTTTTGCCGGCAATCGGCATATCTTTGGTGACAACATATCCGCGCATTAAAATCTTGCCTGATTCAAAATTCGCCGATTGTACTGCATGAGGTGTTTCAACAAACTGTAAAATCTGGTCAACAAGCACCCGTTCCGGGTGGATAACCGAGGTCACCCCCAGTTTCTCCAGATCAAGCAGATGGGCGTTTGAGAGAAATTCCCTTCCCCGAAGTCTTGCAATCCGACGGGGTACATTATATTGAGCTGCGATCGCACAGGAGAGGATATTTACCTCATTATTCGGTGTCACAGCAAGAATCATATCAGCACTGGATATACCGGCTTCATTTAATACAGAAGGAGATGACCCGGAACCATTTATAACCTGCATATCAAATTTTTCAGAAATAGACTGGCAGAGCTGGGGGTCTAATTCTATAAGCGAAAGGTGATGATTATCATTTAAGAGATATTCAGCAAGCGAGTTTCCAACAATACCGCCGCCGACAATAATTATTCTCATACTGTTCCTATTTTATCTAAATGCTTAACAACTAATTTCGGATAAAGATGATACAAAATCAAATAAATATTCCTATTTATTTATTTACACAATTATGAACTTTTTTACTTTTTTTCGATTATGAGGGTATATGAAATTGATTTTTAAGAAAACCTGATATACCTTGGTGTAAGAAAATGGCAAAACTACGAAAATATCTGAAATTCCCGAAATCCTGGGCAGAAGTAAAAAAACTCGGATGGAAGTTTATCTTAGGATTTGTGCTTTTTTATCTGATTCGGGATTCAATCCTGTATATACTCATTCCCTATCTGATTTATAAGGGAGTCATTTCAGTATAAATAGTTTTCTTATTGTTTTTTCTTTTGCTGTGGTGTCAGATAATCAAAATGTTCTTTCCGAACAGTTTTGAGTTCATCCAAAATCAGATTATGATCATCTTTTGTTTTTTTTAATCCAGCAGTCAGCATCAGTTCATCTTCCAAATAACGTACCGGATTGTAGCAATTTGATTTAAGCTGATCTAAAAGAGTAACGCAGTGCTTCACCAGCAGTTTATGCTGTTTAATAAACTGATGGTATTTATTAAATACCTTTTCATGTGATTTATGGAGCTTTTCATGTTTCGGGTCGTAAATAAATTTTCTGCGGCACTCCCGATGTGCTTCATAAAGGGTGGAGTCATCAATCTGCAGCATTCTCAAATTAATCCTGAATTCTGTCTCTTCTTGCAGTATCTCATCAATCAACAGGAGTAATTTTTTCTGTTTTGTAATTTTCATGATAATATTCTTACGTAGATTAATTTGTCTCTGTTTCAAGATAGAGCCGAATATTCACTTATGCAAGAGAAAACCGGTGTTTTATGCAAACACCGGTTTAAGCGGAAATTCTGTAAATATGTACTTAAAAACCGTAAATTTCGCCGTATTTCTTATTCATATAGGCAACAAGCGGTTTATATGAGAGTGATTCTCCGGTAACGACTTCAACAAGTTTAGTCGCACGGTATCTCTGTCCATGAATATGAATATTATCTTTCAGCCAGTGACGAAGTTTCAGAAAGTCACCATTTTCAAACTGCTGGTCGATATCGGGCATATCAGCTTTTGCTTTATTAAAGAATTGTGCTGAATACAGATTCCCGAGGGTGTATGTCGGAAAATAACCGATCAAACCAGCAGACCAGTGAACATCCTGCAGACAGCCGTTGGCGTCTTTGTCAACTTCCAGACCAAAATATTTCTTGAACCGTTCATTCCACTGGTCACGAACATCGGCAGCTTTAATCTCACCGGTCATCAGTCCCCGTTCGAGTTCAAAACGAAGGAGGATATGCAGATTGTATGTTGCTTCGTCAGCTTCAACACGGATGTATGATGGTGTGACATTGTTTATCGCAGCATAAAAATCATCGAGTTCGACATCTTCCAGGGATGATTTAAACAGTCGTTGTGCCTGCGGGAAGAAGTATTTCCAGAATGCTTTGGAACGGCCAACCTGATTTTCCCACATGCGTGACTGTGATTCATGAATACCGAGAGAAGTCGATTCACCCATCGGTGTACCAAAATGATTTTCTTTATCGATACCCATTTCATACAGACCATGACCGGCTTCGTGCATAATTCCAAAAAGAGCATCATTGAGTCGATTCGGGTTATACCGGGTGGTGATACGGGTATCACCAGGACCCATACCCGAACAGAACGGATGGGTTGTGACATCAAGCCGTCCTTCATCAAATCCGAAACCTATCGCCTGTGCAACAGACTCCCCAAAAATCCGTTGAAGTTCGACATCATAAGCTCGTTCAACAATAGAAACATCCGGTTTTTTCGGAGCGCCTTTGATTTTATCGAGTAATATGACCAGTTCGTTTCTGAGATTTGCAAATACCTCTACGACTTCTTCCGTTTTTGCTCCCGGTTCGTAGTCGTCCAGTAAGGCATCATACGGTTCATTTTCATAACCGTATGCCTCCGCTTTCTGCTTTGTCAGATCGACAACTTTTTCAAGCCAGGGTAAAAATGACTTAAAATCATTTTTTGCCCGGCAGCTTACCCATTCACCTTGAGCAAGGGTGGTTACTTTGGTAAGTTCTTTAACGAGATCATTTGGAAGTTTTGTTGATTTATCATACTGATGTTGTGTTTCACGAATATTAACGGCTTCGACCGAAGTATCATCTTTAACAAAATCAGATGAACCGAGTTCACCTAACAGATCACCGATTTTCGGGGATGTAAATTTTTCGTGAATCATGCCTGACAATAGTGATAGCTGTTCAGCACGGAACTTGGAACCTTTTTTGGGCATATAGGTTCTTTCATCCCAACCGAGCATGCTTGCACAGGAACTGAGAGTTGAAACCTCTTTCAGCTGAGTAATCAGATCAGCATATGCTTTTTGTGACATCTCTATCTCCTTTATTTTCGTAAACTCAAATCAAGTTCTTTGTACGGTAGTCCCTTAACAAAAGTTCGCACATAATTATTAAACAAAAGATATTACATCAACCCCCGAAAAGCAAGTAGGTTGAATGTCAGCCAAACAGACCTCGATTTAAAAACATCTTGACAATTATTCATTACATGATATTATACAAAGAAGGTCATACTTGTAGATAATTCACGGCTAAATATAGTTTATCTTCAGTGCACATAATCTCCCATATATAGCCAAATATTAATATTAAATATTAAGGAGTTTACATTGAGTTTTGTTAACAAATTTAGTCCGGAAGCAAAAGTATCTCATTTATTCGTTATAGCTATTTTTATCACAATATTTTCTGCTACAAATGTCAATGCTGCATTTGATACGATTTATTTTTATGTAAACGGTGATACTACTGCAACATCTATGGTTCAAGGGGATGAATTCGGCTGGGGTTCTAATTGTGAGATTGGAGCTTCTATTATGTATGAAATTTTTTACGATGCAAACAATAATTCTCAAATAGATAGAAGTATTGACATATTATTAACAGCCGAACAAGTTACCGATGGAAGTTTATTACATGAGGAGACATCAATCCCTGATGGTCAAATTTTTAACGGGACATTTATATTATCATTACCACCTGGAAATTATATAGTCAGAGCATTAGATCTATCTACTGATTCGAGTCTTGAGAATTTATTCTCTGTATCAGCAATGCTCTCTCCTCCTAATCAGGTATCAGGAACTCTGAACCTTCCCGGAATTACAGCTCCAAATCCCCTCCTTGCCAATATAGGGGTAACAGCAGAATCTGAAACCGGTGATGAAGGTTTTTTCATTTCAATTACTGATAATAATGGAGATTACACTATAAATCTTGGTCCATCTGCAACCGGAGTTGAATTCTATATATCGCCAGCAGAAACTGATGGTTTTATTGCTCCGACATATTCATCAACTGTTATCTCAGGAGCAGTTACAAATGTTGATTTTACTTATCTTTTACCGGCTGATTCCGTTTGGGGAATTGTAAAAGATTATTCAGGAACTCCTCTTCCTCATGAATCAGATATCTCTGCATATTCAATGAGTTCATACAAAAATGCTACAACAAAAAACAGCAGATATGTAATATATTTTACGGAAGCAGAAAAAGGGGAATGGTTCCTTGAGAATGATTCCCGCAACGCACCGTTTTATACGACCGAGTTATCCCTTAATTTTAGTCATGATACACTCGGTTCTTTTGAGCATGACCTAACATTAATCACAGCTGATACTGCTATTTATGCTGTTATCACAGAAGAAAGTTCGCTCCCGATAAATAATTATCGAGTTGACGCATCATCAGAAACATTGTCAACCTGGACAGAATCTGTTAGTGGAACCGGTTCAGATAATATTGTCAGGATCCCGGTAAGTTCATTGGATAACTCCGGTTGGTTTGTCAATGTAGCTACCTTTGATTATGAATTTCCAATTCCATTCGGATATTTCGTACAACCTGAATTTTATATCAATGTATCACCCGGTGATACTGTCACATTTAACTTAACTACTTCGATAGGTTGCTGTATCGGTTTTACCGGTAATATAGATGACAGTTTTGACGATGGTTCTCTGGCAAGTGTCGATATTTCTGATCTGGTATATTTAGTTGATTTTATGTTCAAAGGCGGACCTATTTATGTTTGCGAAGATGAAGCAAATGTGACCGGTGGAGTTGATGGTGTTGATATATCGGAACTTGTTTATCTTGTCGACTTCATGTTCAAAGGCGGACCGGCACCGGTTTTCTGTCCATAAAATTTAAAAAGTATAAATTTACAAGCAGTATCAATTATTGATACTGCTTTTTTTATATCACCTCATGAAAAAATATATTTTGTAGTAAGATTTTGTCCTACAAAGGTATAGGGATGTTCCTTTACTTTCTAGATTATTCATTCAAGGCAGTGAGTTATAACTAACATGTAATCCATTGTGTCTCTTAAACTTGCAAGAAATTTTTAACTGGCACCCTTGTTGCCTCCATAGGACTGATTCGCAATATTAAAGGAGACAAAAATATGAAAAATCAACTTGGATTAACTTTAATTGAAGTACTCGTTTCGATGATAATTTTATCAATTGGAATTTTAGGATTGGCACCTATGGTAGCACTCTCAGTTGATGGAAATAACATATCACAAGATATGATGACGGTATCGACGCTTGCCAAAGACAAGGTGGAATACTATCAAAATCTTTCGGTTCTTCCAGCCATGCCGTACAAAGAAGTTGAGACTGACCTCGAAGGTATGTACAACCGTTACACAACAATATACGATAATACATCAGATACAACCCTTGATGCGAATCTCTGTCAATTGAATGTAGTCGTTGCATGGACCGACAAAACCGGACAGATTCGTTCAACCAGCTATTCGACATACATTGAAAAAGGATAAGACAATGAAAAAGCTCCAGAACAAACGACATCGTAACCAACATGGATTTACTATAATCGAAGTTCTCATCGCTGCTTTGATTACATCGATATTGACAACAGCGACTTTTGCATTTTACGTCCGGATGCATAATCAGTCTGAAAACCAATTTGAGATTTCGGAGGCACAGAATCTTGCCCGTGCCTCGTTGTATGATATTAATAAAGTGCTCCGAATGGCTGGATATAAAATTCCTGCAACACATGCCCCTTATACAATATCCGGAGATTCATTAATTGTATATAAGCAGGGATCTCAACCGGTAGATACGATATACTTTTTCTTAGAAGAATTTACTGATGCTGAATATGCTACCGCACCAGACCTTCCGTCAAACCAGAAGTTATACAAATTGATGAAACAGGAAAACTCTGACGCTTCTCAGGTCGTTGCAGATTATATCACCGGAGTCAGGTTCACACAGCTTTCTCCATCATCGGTTAACGTAGCTTTACAGGTTCAGACAGCCATTCCGGATCATAGTAAAGAGTATGCAACTTCTCAGGATGGAGAGGTCGATTTTAGTACCGGATTCACCACGGTTACGCTTGATGAACAAGTTAAAATCAGAAATGTTATTTCTTAATAAAGGGAATAGAGGATAGATATGAAAATAAAACATCTTCAGCAAGAAAACGGGGCTGCTTTAATTATCACACTGACACTTATGGCTCTATTGTTTATGGTTGCGATAAGTTCTGTTGACCGTTCCGATACAAACGTTGACTTATCTTTCAATCAGGTACACGAAGAACAGTCGTTTTATATCGCTGAAGCCGGTGCTAAAAAGGCGTTCTACGCTCTTAATGATTCATCAACATGGCGTAATGGGTACAGTAATGAAACTTATGGTACCGGTACCTATGATGTTGTATTGATTGACTCTATGACTGATACAACACTGTTTGATACTGTTATAATCGTTGCAACCGGGTATCATAACGAAGCTCAGGCAACGGTAGAAATTGAAACCGTTCCGGAATACAAACATCCTTTTCAGCAGGCAATGTTTGCAGATGCCGGTATATCGCTCGATAGAAATACGTGTACTGATTCATTCAATTCAGATTCCGGTTCTTATGCATCGACAGTCCTTGATTCTCTCGGATCAATCGGTTCAAACGGTACAATTACTTCAGCTAAGGATGTAAATTTTGGTGGTGACGTTTCCGTTGCAACAGCTGGAGGTATTACTCTTGGTGTTAACAACACGGTGAATGGTGATACTACATCGATTGCAGACTCTGTAGATCTCGATATAATTCCGAGTTCTGAATATACATGGGCTGAATCTGTCAGTCCGGCACCGCTGGGTTTATCCGGATCAAACTTTTCATATAACAGTAGCACAAAAAATCTAACTATGGGCTCGAGTGGTATACTAACATTACAGAGCGGAACTTACTACTTTAATGATATCACCTGTGGACAGGATTCACAAATCCTGTTAGCTCCCGGAGCTGATGTTACTTTATATATCAACGGTGATATTGTGTTAAACCAGAATTCTACGGTCAATGATGGTGGAAACCCAGCTGATCTAATAGTATATTCAAGAGGCAGCAACTTACAATTTGACCAGGGAAATACTTTCTATGGTGCTTTCTACGGTCCGAATGCACATATCCAGTATGACCAGACAACAAATGTATACGGTGCCCTTGTTGGTAACTCTATTAAACTTGATAAAGGCGCCTGTTTCCATTATGACCGTAACCTCGGCAACCTGACTAAAGGAACCACCGGTGTTATGTTATTCTCATCATGGGGTGAGGATTATTAAAAAGAAAACTATCTGCTTCAAGTATTACATGCTATAGATAAACGGCAGGGTGTTCACCCTGCCGTTTTTATTTTGCAAATTTTTCACTTCTCTTTGTATTCAGCTCTTCATTCACTTTTCAAAAAGTAAGTGGTTCTCCTATAGATCTATGGGAAATGTCCATTATAAAATAAAAAAACTTTCTTAGGAAGTGAATTGAGATTAACGCCTAACCCCTAGAAACGTAACAACTTAAAAGAATTTTACGCTTGGCATCAAGATTGCAAAAAAATATGGACAACTATGAACATTTTCAAGGAGTTGTAATATGAAATTAAATGAATCCGGTTTGACTTTACTTGAGGTTTTAGTATCACTCATCATACTCTCAATCGGAATATTAGGTTTAGGACCGATGGTCGTTCTTTCGATAGATGGCAATAATATTTCAGAAGATATGATTATTGTTTCGAACCTTGCTAAAGATAAGATAGAAGAATACGAAAACCTCGCACTGCTCCCTCCAATGCCGTATGAAGAATCTGAAACAGATATACAGGGAGTTTATAATCGGTATACCGTGCTGTACGATAATTCATCTGACTCGAGTTTAAGCGACAATCTCTGCCAACTCAAGGTTGTTATCGCATGGGAGGATAAATCCGGTCAGATTCGTTCGACAACATACTCAACATATCTCGAAAAAGGATAATAAAATGAATTGTATAAAGAAATTTCACCTATCTACTCAATGTGGTTTTACGATAATTGAAGTATTAATCGCTGCTTTAATAACCTCAATAATTGCTGCATCTACTTTTACATTCTATATACGGCTGCATAATCAATCGGAGAATCAATATGAAATATCCGAAGCACAGAATTTTGCCAGGGCTTCATTATATGATATAAATAAAGAGCTTAGAATGGCTGGGTATAAAATACCAGATACTCATGATCCATTCACCATTTCAGGAGACACCTTGACTCTTTACAAGCAGGGAATACAACCGATCGATACAATAATGTATTATCTGGAAGAATTCTCGGACAATGAATATGATGACATGTCAGATCTTCCATCAAATAAAAAACTGTATAAGCTTATGAAAAAAGAAAATTCGGCAGATGCCCAGATATTCGCTGATTATCTTTCGGGAATTCAATTCACACAGTTAACAGGATCATCTATAAATATCTCATTAGATGTTCAGACGTCGCTTCCGGATCATAGCCGAGAGTATGCTCATTCTGAGGATGGACAGATAGATTTTCGTTCAGGCTATACTACCGTGACTCTCGCACAGCGTGTTAAAATTAGAAATATTGATTCTTAAATAATGAGGAACATATGAAGATTAATCATTTACAATCAGAAAGTGGAGCGGCATTGGTTATAACGTTGACTATAATGGCACTTCTATTTATGGTGGCATTGAGCTCCGTTGACCGATCCGATACTAATGTTGATATGACATTCAACCAAGTACATGAAGAACAGGCATTTTATATTGCTGAAGCTGGTGCTAAAAGAGCATTCATACAGTTAAATGAATCAAATGAATGGAGAGACGGGTATTACGGTGAGAGTTATGGAGAAGGTACTTACACAGTAACGGTTCTCGACAGTATTTCAGAACCGGCTTTACTTGACACGATTATCATTAACTCGATTGGTAAAGTTGACGGTGCTGAAGCAGTAATAGTACTTGAAGCGGCACCGCGAATTTATAACCCTTTTCGGTATGCGTTATACGCCGATGAACTTGTCGATATGAGAAACAGCTTTGAAACAGATTCGTATAACTCAGATTCAGGGACTTATGCATCTACTCTTCTAAATACAAGCGGTGATGTCGGCTCAAACGGCATTGTCTCCGCGAACAACTGAACT
>QQUK01000004.1 GCA_008501655.1 Calditrichota bacterium | reverse complement strand
AATGGATTGAAAGGAAATAGATTATGACACCACAAATGGTTATTTCGATAGGTCGTGAAGCATTGATGATGACATTGATGATTTCATCGCCGCTTTTGTTGTTTGCTTTGGTCGTCGGGGTGACGAGTTCGATTTTTCAGGCGATTACCCAGATTCAGGAAATGACCCTGACGTTTATCCCTAAAATCGTTGCTGTAGCGGTTGCATTGCTGGTTTTTCTCCCCTGGATGATCAGTCTGGCGATAGATTTTACGACTCATATGTTTGAGTTAATACCTACATTGGCGGGGTAATCCGATGCTATTATCGGCAGAAATTTCTCAGAAATTGAACTTTTTTCCAACAGAAGCTGGTAAATTTTTCCACAGGTGGCTCAAGCCACACTTAATTTGTTTCAAAATGAATCCTCAACTCCTTGTAAATCAATAAGATAAATTCCAATAAGATAGTCAGTTCGTTTGGCATCAGACTTGTATTACTAAAATCCGAATAACCCGTATTGTAAGGATTTCAGACTTGTTTGATTTTATAAACTATAGCTCAGATCAGATTATCGTGTTTCTGCTCGTTATGATCAGGACCTCGGGTCTTTTCATTTTAGCCCCGATTTTAGGGGATAAAGGGATTCCGAAACTGGTCAAAATCGGGCTTGTTGTTATGTTTGGTCTGATTCTTTCGGCTGCTATTCCAACCCCGCAGGTCAATTTAGAAATCCAGTCAACATGGGAATTAGCCGGTTTAGTTTTTAATGAAATCTTAATCGGTGTCATTATCGGACTTCTGTTCCGTTTAATTTTCTACGGTGTACTTACCGCCGGTTCTATCGTCGGATATCAAATTGGGTTTATGTTTGCCCAGGTCTTTGACCAGAATAATGCTACGCAGGTATCAATCATCGGTCGTTTCTGGGAAGTTGCTGCAATTCTGTTTTTTGTCTCAATCAATGGACATCATCTATTGATAAACGGACTTGCAGAGTCTTTTCAGGTGATCCCGGTCGGAGCTGTCAATGCGTACGGTTCAGCCGGTGAGATGATTATTAAATACTCAGCTTACATTTTTGTCATAGCATTCAAGATAGCATCACCGGTCATCATAACTTTGTACCTGACGGATATTGCTTTAGGTACCATAGCCAAAACGATGCCGACGATGAATGTCTTTTTTGTCGGTTTCCCGATTAAAATTTTCTCAGGACTTGCTGTGATGGCGATGTCCTTACCGTTGTTCATGTTCGTGATCGAAAAGTCTATGGGTTATTTCGATGCCGAGTTAAGCAAACTTCTTATAGCAATTGGCAGGGCATAACAGATGGCTGAAGAACAGGGATACCAAGAGAGAACTGAACAGGCGTCGCCCCGAAGACGCCGCAAAGCGAGAGAAGAAGGAAAGGTTGCCAAGTCGGTTGAGCTGAATGCAGCGGCGGTACTTGGATTAGGTTTTGTCACACTATTTATGATGGGACCGTTTATCGCTGAACATACTATGGCACTTATGAGATACACAATGTCCCATGCCCCGACAATAGCTGCCGAAGATCCGACCTTTGTTAAGATATTCGGTGATTCGATGATGAAATTTTTTATGATTTTAGGTCCGTTGTTTGGAGTGCTCATGATTATCGCGATTGCCGTTAATGTTGCTCAAGTCGGATTTAAAATCACTCCGAAATCGATTGAACCGAAACTTGAAAAACTTGACCTTATCAAAGGTGCAAAGAATATAGTTTCGATGAAATCACTTGTGAAGTTAATCAAAGATACAATCAAGCTTACAGTAATCGGAATTGTCGCTTACTACGCAATCCGCGGTGAATTTGATTCTTTCTTTTTACTTCCTGATATGTCGATTGAACAGTTTGCGATTATTCTCGGAAAAATCACCCTGTCGCTTTCTCTTAAGATGGGTGCGGTGATATTTATTATTGCAGTTCTCGATTACGTTTACCAGAAATATGAATTTGAAAAATCTATTAAGATGTCCAAACAGGACCTCAAAGATGAATATAAAGATACTGAAGGTTCACCGCAGTTAAAAGCACGTATCCGTCAGGTTCAGCGTGAAATGTCGCGCGGCCGTATGATGGGAGCTGTTAAAGAAGCTGATGTTGTCATAACCAACCCGACACATCTTGCAGTTGCCTTAAAGTATAACCCGGATGAGTTTGATGCTCCGTATGTACTTGCTAAAGGTGAACGAAAGATTGCCCAGAAGATCAAAGCGATTGCCAAAGAAAATAATATCCCCTGTTACGAAGATAAACCGCTTGCCCGTGCATTGTTCAAAATGTGCGATATCGGTGATATCGTTCCTGCGAAATTATTTAAAGCTGTCGCCGAAGTCCTTGCTTATGTCTACAGAATAAATGGTAAGAAAGTAAATTAGAATGAACGATACGTTATTACAGAAAATTTCAAGCCGCTCTGATGTTTTATTAGCTGTCGGATTTATCGGAATCATAACCGTTTTGGTTATTCCGATACCGACTATGCTTTTGGATTTTGCGCTGGCATTTAATATTACGTTTTCGATTGTCATTCTGTTAACGACCTTGTATATCAGCCGTCCCCTTGATTTATCAGTGTTCCCGGGAATGCTTCTGGTAGTTACGCTGATGCGACTGGCATTAAACGTAGCATCAACACGACTTATTCTCGGTGAAGCGTATGCCGGTGAAGTTATCAACTCGTTTGGCAATTTTGTTGTGCAGGGGAATTATGTCGTTGGATTTATCGTCTTTATAATTCTTGTTATCATTCAGTTTGTGGTTGTCACCAAGGGTGCCGGACGAATCTCAGAAGTATCAGCCCGTTTTACTTTGGATGCAATGCCCGGTAAACAGATGGCAATTGATGCTGATTTGAATGCCGGTATACTTTCTGAGGAAGAAGCAAGAACCCGTCGTCAGGATATTGCCAGGGAAGCAGATTTTTACGGAGCAATGGACGGTGCTTCGAAATTTGTACGCGGTGATGCTATCGCCGGTATTTTAATTACGCTTATAAATATTATAGCCGGATTTATTATCGGTCTTGCTATCAATGATATGTCATTAACGGAAGCTTTGAAAACATATTCACTGCTTTCTATTGGTGACGGCCTTGTCACGCAGATTCCGTCATTACTGGTTTCTGTTGCGTCCGGTATCATTGTTACCCGTTCAACATCGGAATCAAACATGGGTGCTGATTTAATGTCACAGTTAACAAGACAGCCGCGTGCTATTTTTGTCGCATCAGCTGTGCTGGTACTTTTCGGAATGCTTCCGGGCATGCCGACGTTGACATTTATGACGCTTGGTATTGTTGTCGGAGCTATCGGGTATATGACAAAAGAAGCTTTTAAGAATCAGGAAGAACAGGAAGCCGAAGAAAAAATAAAATCCGAGCAGCAGGAATCAAAACCTCAGGAACGGACTGAAGATTTACTTAAGGTTGATGCTCTTGGACTTGAAATCGGATACGGTCTGATTCCGCTTGTTGATGTCAAACAGGGCGGAGATTTGCTGAATAGAATTTCGACAATCCGGAAACAGCTTGCCGGGGAGCTTGGTATGATAATCCCATCGGTTCGGATTCGAGATAATGTGCAGCTGAAGGCAAATGAGTATCAGGTAAAAATCAAAGGTATTACAATTGCAAAGTTCGAATTGATGACTGACCATCTGTTAGCTATCAATCCGGGTTTTGTTGAAGATAAACTTGATGGTTTTAAAACAGTAGATCCGGCATTTGGTTTACAGGCTGTCTGGATTATTCCGAATCTCAAAGAGATAGCCGAAGCAAAAGGGTATACGGTTGTTGAACCGTCTGCTGTTGTTGCAACACATATTACTGAAGTCATTAAAAATTCTGCCGGTGAGGTACTTACCCGTCAGGATGTTAAAAATCTTGTTGATACGTTGCGGGAAGATTATCCGGCGCTGGTCGAATCGACAATTCCGGAAATAGTCTCTCTTGGTACACTTCAAAAAGTATTAGTAGCACTCCTGAAAGAGAAAATCTCGATTCGTGATTTAGCAACAATCGTTGAGACAGTTTCTGATTATATCGGTGCCACTCAGGATGCGGATGTCCTTGCTGAATATGTACGTATGTCTCTGAAACGTCAGATTACCGAGATGTATCGGGATAGAGATGAACGGATTAATGTATTTACGCTTGATCCGCAGATTGAACAGCAGTTATCGGATTCAGTTCAGAACACCAAGCAGGGATTAATGCTGGTGATGGATCCGTCCTTGACAGAACTCTTAGTTGAAAAAATAAAGGTACAGGCAGAGCTGATGCAGGGAGCCGGATATATACCAATCTGTATATGTTCACCGAACATCCGCCTTGCATTACGTCGTTTAGTTGAAGCATCATGTCCGACGTTAGCTGTTGTCTCCTATAATGAAATATTACCCGATGTTGAACTTGTTTCAACCGGGACGGTGAGGTTACAAGATGATAATTAAAACATTTCGCGCTGATACATCAGCAGCGGCGCTCAAGCGGGTCCGTGAAGAGATGGGTGGCGATGCAGTCGTTTTAAAAACTATGCAGGTTGAAAGCGGCGGGGGCAGAGCATTGTTTGAAGTTACTGCCTGTCTTGAGAATCCGACTGTAGCTCAGACAAATATGATATTCCCGGATTCGAATTCAGAGAAATCAGCACCAACTGCTGTAATGACAGAAGTTGCTGAAGAAGCATCTGTCGTTTATGAAGAAGAAAAGAAGGAAACTCCGGTGGTTGGGAAACCTCCTGAGATTTCTATCGATTGGGAATCACGTTTTAAAAATCTCGATGCCAAATTGAGCCAGATTCTTCTCAAAGATGTTGATACTGTGGTTCCGAGATTTGCACCATTTGAATTTGTTGATGAACGGTTCAGGCAGCATGATGTCGATACAGATTTTGCTCTTGAGTTTTTAGCGGAGCTTTTGGAAGAATATAAAAATACGGAAGATGTTAAACGGTATGCAGAGCAGAGATTAGTTGCAACGATTAGTCCTGTTATGAGTCCTGATTTTAAATTGAATATCGGTGACCGGGTTGCTTTTATCGGTTCAGCCGGTGCCGGGAAGTCTTCGGTAATGGGTAAAATGGCTACTCAGCTTGTTGTTCATGAAAAGAAAAAAGTCAATCTGATTTCTCTGGATGATGTCAAGATGGGAGCGACTGATGAAACTGCAGCGTATGCAGAGATATTGGGTGCTTCGTATGCTGATACCAGAACAGCTTTTGATGAAACAACAATTGATGAATCATCGGTCAGTTTAATAGATACGGTAGCGTTACCGGATATCAAAGCTGATTTAACTCCTTTGAAAGACCGTCTTGATGCAATTGAGACAACCTATAGGATAGCGGTAGTTTCGGCGACTGAACGTTCCAGTGATATAAAACAAACTATAACGCAGTTAAAAGAGCTTGGTGCGACTCATTTAGTCATAACCAAACTTGATTTAAGTAAGTGTCTTGGTTCGATGATTACCGCTGTTTATCAACTCGGTATACAGATAGTCTATTTAACCGGTAATCAAGGCGGGGTTGGGGAACTTCATACTCCGGACCCGGCCAAGATAGCCCGTTCGATTATGCAGACGGAGGAAACCGATGCGTAAACTTGAACTGAAGAATAATCGTATGCATTCAGCATCAGCATGTAGACTGATATCGGTTCTTTCCGGTAAGGGTGGTGTCGGTAAATCGGTACTTACCAGTAACCTTGCTGATCAGATTTCAAGTCTGGGAAATAAAGTTCTTATTGTCGACCTTGATTACAATTTCGGCAATCAGCATATCCTGGCGAATATTCAGGCATCATACGGAATTACTCAATTTGAAAATGGGTCTTTGTCGTTAGGTGAAGCTATATATCACGTAGATGATAATCTCGATCTGCTTCCGGCTTACAATTGTTATGGACTGTTTGACCAGGCTGAGGTAACCAGACTTGCAGAGTTTACATCCCGGTTGAGGGAAGAAGCATCAAATTATGATGTCATCATTTGTGATCATCCTTCGGGGTTGAATAAAACGACTTCGGTGCTTGCTTATGCTTCGGATATCGTTCTGTCGGTTCTGGTTCCTGAGCTGACTTCGATTTCAGACAGTTACGGTTTGTTTAAATATTTGCATGAAGTTGATGCAAAACTTGATTTCAGACTTTTAGTCAACCGTGCAAAAGATTCCGATGAAGCGGAATATATCGTTTCGAAGATTTGTGCGCTGGCTGAACGGTTTATTGAAGATATCCCGACATATGCGGGGTTTGTCACAGAAAATAATCAGTTTAAAGAAGCAGTTGCTTCTCAGACTTCTATTATAAAAAAACATCCAGATTCTCCTGCGGTTAAAGAACTTAGGGTAATAGCCCGGAAGTTAACCGGGGTGAAATCAGGTAGAATTTCTGCTTTGGCAGAAATTAATCAAGGTGAGAAAATAAATAAAACCCCGGCATTTGCCGATATAAAGGGATAGCATTCTTATGGTTAGCACAGTAAACGAGAAGATGAAAAAAGCTAAGACAACAAAAAAATCTGTTGTTATTGACAGCAGCACGACTGCTGACAAGCCCAAACGTGTAAAGAAATGGGATGTATCTCAACGTGAATGGTCACGGTATCAGAAATACAAAACTCCTGAATTACGCCGTGAGCTGTTAAGCAAATATGTTCCGCTTGTTCGCAATGTCGCAACACGTATGGCAATGGGATTTCCTCGTTCGGTTGAGTTATCTGATTTGATTTCAACCGGTGTTATCGGATTGACCGAGGCTTTTAAAAATTATGATCCGGAACGTGGTGTAAAGTTTGAAACTTATGCAGTACCGCGTATCCGCGGAGCGATTTTAGATGAACTTCGCTCGCTCGACTGGGTACCTCGTTCGACCCGTGCCAAGTCACGAGAAATAGAACGTGCTTATAATGCATTGGAGAACGTATTAGGTCGAGAACCGGAAAAGCATGAACTTGCCAAGCATATGGAACTTTCAATGAAGGAACTGCATGCCGCATTAAATGATGTTTCGGGCACTCATATGTTGTCTCTGGATGAAGTAATTTACAGAGAGGATGATAACCGCCAGGTACCAAGAATTGAGACAATCATCGACCGTGATACAATATCGGTCCTTGGAAATATTGAAAAGGATGAGTTGAAATCATTTTTGAGTGTTGCAATCAATCATTTGACCAAGCAGGAAAAGCTGGTGATTGCATTGTATTACTACGAAGAATTGACACTTAAAGAGATCGGTGAAGTAATGACAATCTCTGAATCCCGCGTATCGCAGATTCATACCCGGGCAGTGATGAAACTTCGTTCAATGGTCAGAGAAAAATTTGCTTTGACCGGTTAATGAAATGAAATAAAGGAGCTTTCAGATGGACGATCTTAACAATTCGGTTGAGTCGTTATCGCGGTTTGAACGCAGCGACATCGTACAGGCAACTGACCGCTCCAGTAAAGACAAGAAAAAAAACGGATTCTCCGACGCTCTCAAAGAGAAGATGAAAGAGAAACTGAAAAAAGAAGAAAAAGATCAGTTCGTCTCGCACAGTGATTCTGAAGAAAATGAGACAGCTGATGAAGAGCAGCAACAAGAGACACCTCAAGATGTATTTGTATCTGCTGCTGAGAAAGAAAACGACGGTAAGAAAGAGATAAACAATGAGACCAAGCAGACACAGGATGAAGAAACTGATGACGATTCTGCATTGGATCATATAGATATTAAAGCGTAAACATAAGGATAAGTGAAAATGGATTTTTCACAGGAATTTTTAATGGATATGGCAATAAACGGAGCCGGTTTTCTGACGGCGGCTCTTATCGGTATGGTATTTTATGCCCTTTTTTCTAAAAAGAAAGCTCCTATACAACAGGAAGTTATAGAAGGAGCTCATACAAAACTGTCAGAGGCAAAACAGACAATTCCTCCTGTTCAGAAACAGAATGTCAGTAATGTAAAATTTATACAACTGGGCAGTTCTGATCACGAAATCGAACAGGTTTCTCATGCAAAAAAAGAATCAGTTCCACAGAAGATTTCCCGCAAGGAAGTTATTCAGCTTGCACGGAAGATGCTCGATGCCGGGAGTACAACAGAAAATATAAAACGCATTCTTCCTGTTTCTGATGCGGAGCTTGCACTATTAAGTTTGAATAATAAGTAGCTAAACATATGGAGTTAAAGTATGTCAACTGAATCACCGTTTTTTCACACGAAGGTTGAATGTCCTATTTGTAAAACCGTAAATGAATTTGAAACGATCAAAGTCGGTTCCTATTTAGAAAACGGTCGTGATACAGACTTTTGTCCTAAAGAAATCAAATGGAAGTACCAACGATATCAAAGTTACAATCCGCTTGTCTATTTCACGGCGGTGTGTACAAATTGTTTTTATACCCGGGAATTTAATGCAAAATTCAAAGAATGGAAAACTGATAATAATTTCCGTTCTTATCGTTTGAAACCGGTAAAAGAAAAACACCTCGACCTTTTAGCTCAATCGGACTCTGTCATCAGAGCGTTTGGAGAGACAATCAATGTAAACGCATATCCGAATGAATCAGCTATTTTAAAGATACATCTTGCAATTTTTGATGAGCTTTTGGCTGACCGGGTACTTAATCTTGATTTAGGCAGATTTTATCTTCGTATCGCCTGGTTGTTCAGAAACCTTGGTGAAGAAGAAAATCCTAATCAGCAGTATCTCCAGGGTATGTTCTCTGAATTGGATAATTCGTTTGTTTCTGTTCAATCCGGTGCTGTACAGGAAAAAGAGATCTGGGTGAAGTTTGTTAAAAACCTGTATGCTCATTTTGAGTCTGCAGATCACCCGACTGAAATTCAGTCTGTAATATGTTCCCATAAAGATAATTTTGCCAATCGAATTCAGGACCTTGAAAAGATATTTGAAGAAACAGAAACAAAACTTGGTGAATTTAAACGGTTATTTGCAGAATACAAATCTGCTATAGTCGGTGGTGAGTTTGCCGGATCGGATTATGGATTTGGTGATTTTCATTCGATTGGTGAGTTTCTTTTAAATCATAAAGCAAAAAATGATGCTATTGTCACAAGTGAGAAAGAAGCACTTGTCAAAGCTATTCATTATTACAAAGAAGCTTTTGCCGGAGATCGTGAAATCACACCGGGAAATCAGACAATTCAGGCTTCATATCTGATAGCTGAACTTTCCCGCAGGGTCGGTGATTATGATGGTGCTAAAGAATATTTCAACAACACAATTAAAAAAGGTCAGGAATTTATCTATGAGCATAGAACGGATAAATCCCGGACTGCACTTGCCAGAAAAATCCTTGAACTTGCTATCGAACAGGGTAAAGAAAATATGCATTCATTAAAAGCAAGTAGTAAATAAAGAGATGTAGTGTGCAGAAAACGATACCTGAAATACCAGAACCATTAACAGTCTGGGAAAAAGTAGAAATCTATACTTCCGATGACGAGACCAAAGGAATTTATATCTCGCGGATTGAAGATTTTATTGATGAGAAGATAGTTATAGCGCATCCTGACTTCATTGATGGTCATACAAGACTTCAAAATTTAAATGAAGTTCTGATATGGGTGACAAAATCGGATGCTATCTATCAATTTGTAGCTACAATCGAAAAAATAGAAAATGATTCTAAAAGCAGGTATGTCCTGTCTAATCCTAAATTTATCCGGAGAATACAGAGACGTGAATTTGTTCGGGTCAGAATTTCTGATATCATCGAATATCTTCCGGTAATGGAAGGAACATCGGTTGAGAACGGACAATGGAGAAAATCTCTGTTCCAGGACTTAAGCGGTTCCGGTGTACTCTGCGAAGTCTCACCGGATATCACAGAAGGAACTTATCTTTTGCTGCGTTCGGTTATTTTTTCAAAACTTGGCATCAAGCAGCCTGTTTTAGCTCGAGTCTGCCGTATTGAAAAAGTGAACAATGGATGTTTTGCCGGAATAGAATTTATAAGAAAAGATGTGTTTGAAAATATCTCCAGCAGTGTTTCAGAAAAAATAAAAACAATCACTGAAAATAACTTTGATTTCCTCATGCAGGAGAGATTAGTCTCGTTTGTATTTCATCATCAGGTTGAATTACGTAAGAAGGGGATTATGTAAATGAATTCAGCGCATGAAAAATCAGAAAAAAAAGAAAAAGAAGTTCAGTCAAATTTGAAAATAGAGCTATCCTCACTTGTTGGTCATGATATTCTTATTATATCTGATCAGTTTGTCAATACGCCTCTTTACAGTAAAGTCGTTCTTGCCCAAGAGGGTGTTCTTTCTATTGATCGCGGCGGTTCCAACGGAATGATTGATAAGCTTGAAAATGATCAAGTCGTACTTATCCAGTTCTCTTATAAGGGTCAGCGAATAGGCACAAAAGCAACAGTCACCAGAAGTATGGGGGGAAGATGTAATTTAACACTGCATGATTGTGTGACCCCTTTAAATCGTCGGATGTTTAAACGGTATAGTCACACTGTCAAAGTCCGCTGCGCGATTCTTCCGGCTCAGAATGTTGACCCTACGAATTTTGCAAAACTTCGCTGGATAACTACCGAATCAAAGAATTTATCAAGCGGCGGGATATTGTTACCTCTTT
Source organism: Calditrichota bacterium (assembly GCA_008501655.1). Classification (GTDB taxonomy): domain Bacteria; phylum Zixibacteria; class MSB-5A5; order GN15; family FEB-12; genus QQUK01. The sequence goes on along the minus strand of QQUK01000004.1, from coordinate 5,376 downwards.
CGACCCAGTTAACTGAACATACAAAATTGATACTGAATATAGATTATGATAAAAAGGAATTTCCGGGTATTGTGATCGGTGAAGTCCGATATGCGCTACCTGCTGAAAATTTCAAGTATGATACCGGGATTCATTTTATAGTCGACGAACATAAGGACAAGCATTTCCCGACAATAACTCTGAAGCGTATTCCCCAAAAAGCTTTTGAGTATACCACCGAACGAAGAAAATTAATTGATAAAATATTATCAACAGAATTATCTGATAAACAGGAGTAACAGATGAGTGACAAAACAAAAGTAAAGTATGTCTCTGATGTTGAGGTGACAGATTCGGATGTCGCCGTAAAGCGTCCGTTTAAAATCTCCAAAGAGAACAAAAGACGGTATGTCCGTCTTGAGATTTCATCACCGGTTTCCTTAAGAAATCTGAAAGACAATATCGGGCTGATACCTGATAGCAAGTTGTACAATATGGAAGGATATATTTTAAATATTTCCGCTGGTGGTGTATTAGTTGAGGTCAAGGAAACTATTGCTGAGGAAGATTTTGTCCTGATGAAGTTCACTTTGCAGGATGTCGAAACAATCAGTAATGTCTTAGGAATTGTAAAACGGGCAGATGTAGAATCTGAATATACGCTGGCAGGGATTGAGTTTGTCTCAAAAGATATATTGATGGATAGACTTTCTCAGGCTGAGCTTGAGCTTCTTGAATCAAAAGTCAGTAATTTTCATGAATCTGTTCAGCAGACTTTATCTGAATATTTTTATAAAAAGTAATGGTGCATTGATATGAAATATCTCATGAATACAGTTCTGATTTTTCTTGTTCTGGTATCTTCAGTGATGTCCGGGCGGACAGATTCAGAAATTCTGCTAAATGTAAGCTATCCTGAATTTGCCTGGGCTGATTCTGATTTTGAAAATCAGTTTATGAGGCAGCTAAGCCGTCAAAAAGGTGTTCAGATTGAACTTACATCAAAGCATGACAGGGAGCTTTCTTTTCCTGAAAATATATATGACACTGATGCTTTGCTGGATTATGGACGGGAGACGGGCAGTAATTTTATCATGTTAATCAATGTAGAGAGCAAACGACTTGAACGGCGGAAGACATTTCATATCCCGGCTATTATTCATAAATATGAAACAATTGGAATACTTGAAGGGGAAGTACGAATTATCGATATATCCCGGAATAAGATGGTGATGGCGGAATCGTTTAAAGTTGAAAAAAATGGTCCGAGAATTGTGCAGGGTTCGATGGATGATGAAATCAGTGATCCTGATTTACATCTGTCAGCTGTGCAGAAAGTCAGGTTTTTTAATCAGTTGGATCAAAAGTTAACAGAATATCTCATGAAAAAAACAAGACGGTACCTGGGTATCAGGTAAGTGAAGTGTATGGCAACAAAAACGAAAAATTCAATCATAGAAAAAGTATCCGAGTTGGCTCAGTCGGTTGCACGGATGGCGACTGAGAATGAGCATAGTTCGGATATTTCATTTCTCTTTTTGAAAAAATTAAAACAGGTGATTGATTTTGATGCAGCAACGATTTATCAGTACTCCGAGTTAACCAAAGAGCTTGAAAAAGTTGCATCTATCGGCAGTGATGTCGAACTGTTGGAATCATTGTCACTTGATATGGGAACGGGAATATCGGCATGGACTGCTGATTCCAATGAACCGATACTGATTGCTGACAGATCCCAAAAAAAGCGGTTTAATCCTGAGGAGGATTATGCCTGTTTTCTCTCGGCTCCGCTTGTAACTAATGATGAATTGCTTGGAGTCCTGAATTTTGGATCTCATACACCGAACAAGTTCAATGATTCTGATATTATGGTTCTGAAACTTGTTTCAGCTATTTATCTGCCAATTAAAAAACTTGAACAGCAGATGAAATATCAAAAAGAGCTTGAACAATCGTTAGATATTTTTCGGGATGAGATAACCTCTATATCAAAAAAATCAATTGATATAAATACAGTTGAAAAAATTGCTAAAGATACCTCGGCAATCATCCATGGTATCAATAATTCGCTCTCTATCGTACTGGGGAACATACAGTGTATTCTTCTCAGTAAAGATAATTTCAATCAGAAGACAATGGCGCGGATTAAAAGAATTGAAGAGGCAGCAAAAAGGATTACTGAGTCGAACAAGCAGATATTGAATCTGCATAATTTAGTCGATCCGGATGACAACTTAGAAAAAGGGTAATGGAAGATGAATGATATTTCTGACAATAAAACAGGGCTTGTAGCCGAAATAGAAGAGCTCAATGATGAAGTGAAGACTCTTGCTATTAATATGGCAGTTTATCTTGCCAAAGCAAAATCTTCATCTGAGAAATTATCACAGCTTGAGCCGGATTTCATCAAATTAGTAAACGGTACGGTCAAAGTAGTTCAGGAGTTGACATACCTGATAAATGCTGCTCAAAATAAAGAGAAAATGGTATATGATGTTCCGTCTGGAAATTTGAAATCAGATAAAATAGAACTAAAATTGGAGTCTATTCTCAATCAGTGCCGGGAAATCATGGAAAATTTAGCTAAAAAAGAGAAAATAAGTTGAAAATAGAGCAATAACTATAATATGCGAGGTTAACTGAGACTAAGCAATTTTCTGAATGTTCCGATAAAATTATTATAGAAACAGGATGTTTTTTCGGGACTATAATAAGGATCATAAAAGTTGTTTAGAATAACAGAATGGGTAGATTATGACTTTAGTGAATTTTGACAAACTGAATAAAATGGCTGTAGATCGGGGAAAACCTTTTGATGTCCTTATTGTTGATGATGAAAAATGGGTACAGGATGTATTTAGGGATTTCTGTGAGCTGACTGATGCATTCCAGGTTGAACTTGCAAGCAATGGTAAAGAAGCTATTTCTAAGATAAATAATAAGTCTTTTGATTTGGTGACTCTTGATTTAATTATGCCTGAGTTATCAGGACTTGATGTTCTTATGGAATTGAAAAAAATTAATCCACAGATTCCGGTAATGATTATAACCGGTAATGCAACTGATAAATTAATTAATGAAGCTGGTGTTATGGGAGCATGTCGGGTTATGTATAAACCGATATTGCTTGAAAACTTTATAGCAGAGTTAACTTCAACATTATCAAGATAGCAGTAGAATAAGGACGACATGAAAAACAAAGTTACAATTTTGATAGTTGATGATGAAGAGATGATGCGCAATCTGCTTGATAAGATTTTATCCCGGGAAGGGTATAAGATCGAAACAGCGGTCGATGGTGTTCATGCTCTTGAAGTACTTAATGAAAAGAAGATAGATTTGATAATTTCAGATATGAAAATGCCTCGCATGAACGGATTTGAATTGTTAAAACATGTGAAGGCTGACTTTTCAGATATCGGAATTATCATAATGACAGCATATGGTGATACATATACCGTTAAGGATGCATTATTGTTAGGTGCTGATGAGTATATAACAAAACCGTTTAAAAGCTATGAAATTTCTCTCGTGGTTGAACGCGCCTACTGGCGACTTCTCTCTGCACAAAAAGAAAATTCTGAAGCGGTTGAATAAAAATAAAAATTAAGGCGCTGATATGAGTACAGCAGATGTCCAACAGTCTTCAGGGATCCAAAAACAATCACGGGTCAATGTCACCGTTTCGAAGGATATAATGACCGCTTCGATTTTACTGCGTCGCCCTCAAGCGGGGGATGATTCGATTACCCTTGATGAAATACTGGATTCGCTTCAAAAAGAAGGGGTCATCTTCGGTATAAATACAGAAGCTATTGAACAGATTTTAAAAGATGAAGCATATAACACTCCTTTAAAAGTCGCTGAAGGTGAGATGCCGAAACGGGGACCTGATTCTGAGTTTATTTTTCATTTTGAGACAGCTCAATCTTTAAAACCGCAGGAAGATGAAGACGGGCACATAGATTATAAGAATATCAATTTTATTCAGAATATTGAAAAGGGCGGAGTTCTGGTTACCCGGGTTCCTGCCAAACCGGGAATTCCGGGGACGAATGTTCAAGGTAAATCAATTAAAGGACCTGATGGAAGATCGCTTCCTTTTAAAAACGGTGATAATACTGAAATTTCTGCTGATGGGAATACCGTTATAGCTTCCTGTTCGGGAGCAATTGTGTTTTTAAACAATAAAGTATCAGTAAATGATGTCCTCCATATCAAAGGGGATGTCGATTTTTCTGTTGGAAATATTGACTGCCGTGGTTCGGTGCGGGTTTCCGGTACAATCAAAACCGGGTTCTCCATCAAAACAGATGGTGATCTTGAAGTGAACGGTAATGTCGAAGATGCTACTTTAGATGTTCAGGGTAATATCATGGTGAAGGGCGGATTTTTCGGTAAGGGTCACGGGATTATGAAATCCGGCGGAGATATTTATGTCAAGTTTGCTGAGGGACAGAAGCTTATTGCCGGTGGTGATATCGCTGTTGGCGGAGAAGTTGTGAACTGTATTATGGTGGCTAAGGGGAATGTTCACGTCAAAGGTGCTAAAGGAAAAATTGTCGGTGGAGAAACCAAAGCAAAAAAAGAGATACGGGCAAGTTTCCTTGGAACCGAATCAGGTACGCTGACAACATTGATGGTTGCATATGATAACGAGCTGATGAAAAAATATAATGCCTGTACGAAAGAGATAGACCGTTTATATTCTGATAAGGATAGAGTCAAACAGGTAATGGTCGGTTTGTATAAACTCCAGATGGACAAAAAACTGACAGCTGAACAAACAATAGCATTGAAAAAACTTGAAGAATTTAAAGCTGAGCTTCCGGGGAATCTGGAAACTCTGGGTATTGAAAAACAGAAGATCGAAGAAGAATTGAAAAAACTTAAAGGTGCTCATATAATTGCTGAGAAAATGCTGTTTTCAGGAGTTAAAGCACATTTCGGATTGATCTACCGTGAGATGATGGAAGATAAGTCCTCCTGTATTTTGAAGTTAGATAACGACAGAATATTTGTATCTGAATACAATTCATAGAATTTCATCTAATTATCACTTGATATTCACCCTAAAAAACTTATATTCTCCTCTGAATTTACTCGAACGGAGAAGTGGCCGAGAGGCTGAAGGCGGTGGATTGCTAATCCATTATAGGGAGTAAATCTCTATCCAGGGTTCGAATCCCTGCTTCTCCGCTTATTTTGGGGTGGTACACAATTTTGGTTTTATATAAAATATTTAGAGGTTGAATAGAAACCGATTGCAAGCAGTGGGGTATCCGGGCTTTATTAAAATCTATATAGAGGTGGAACAGAAACCCACCCTAAGGAGTGGGCTACTCCACTTCCATAATATGTGAAACAAACCGATTTTCAAATGGAAAAGTAAATACT
>QQUK01000002.1 GCA_008501655.1 Calditrichota bacterium | reverse complement strand
TTTTCTCATTTAAATTCCAAACTCAGCTTCATGTTCAGGTGATACAGCTCTTCCTCATCACGTAATCCTTGCAGGAGTAGTTTTTTTGAGAATCGATATTCGAAGCCGATCTCCTGGGAGGTTTTAAATCCTAAATCAGAACGACCATACAGGTATAAATTTGGTGATACATATTTACCAAGTGTGACTGAGCTTTCAAGCGGGTCAAATTGACCGCCGGAATAATTCGGATTAAACTCAAATGTTTCCACCCCGATAGAACTGAGATGTTTGGTCCCTATCTGTGAGACTTGGGTGGATACGATTCCTGATATACGCTGTTCGAATGATGACGAAACTTCGGTTGCGGAGCCGGAGTAGTTGGCTACAATCAACGGGATGATATCTTCATTGGATCCGAAATCGGAGTCATCGGTGACATTCAGTTCCGGTTCTTCAAGAGTACCGGTGATGTGAATACCGAGTTTTAACTGTTCCGATGTGTTGTTACCGTCTTCGATTACATCTCTATTTGCGGGCAGCCGGGTGTAACCGGTCATGTCAAGTGAAGGGTTAAATTTATCATCCCCTTCAAAAATCACAGCACCTCCCGGGTCAAGGCGGAATGTTTTATCAAAGAGATAGCCGTTACCACGAAGGATTTCAAGTTCTCCGGCAAATTTATATACACCTGATTCCCGTTTCAAATTTATTTCACCGGCAAACTCAGCATCAATATCCTCGTTTTTTATCCAATAGTTGGAATTTATTGCGATATTGATGTTTAAATCCCAGAGATTTTCACCAGAAAGCGCACTCATTATCGGTGAACCTTCGTTGACTTTAGCAAAGTTCACTAAATATTTCATTTCTACAATTTCGATATCACCGGTAACGGTTGGCGGAGTGTCACCATCAATGTGCAGGTCACCTTTGATTTTCCCACTTATATCATCAAGCTCATAGGTAAACGGCATTGGTCTGGGGATATCTATATCAATATCATAAAAGAAATTATCAAATGATTTTACAATTACTTCGCCGGATACATTAGCATATCTTTTCTGTTTATTATCCAAGAGATACGTTTGGATAGATTCAATGATAATCTTATTGTCTATCATTGTAATTCCTGCAGAATCGGTGTAGATAGGCGATTCAAGATCAAAATACTTTAATGATGCCGGATATACTTTTTTGGTCAATGAATCTGTATAGTTTTTGACGTAAGCGGCACCTTCAAGGTGCGGTTCAAACGGTGAACCGGAGACAGTAAAATCAGCAAAGAAATTACCTTTGATAACTTCGACTGAAGGAATCATTAGAGAGACCAAATCGAACCTTCTATCAAATGCAGTACATCTCAAGTCAATCGGCAGGTCAAGCAGCCGGTTTATTGAATCCGCAGTAAAGGAAAGATCGAGATAGATTGATCCTTCAGCTGAATATATTCCCGGGTTCGAAAATACTGATAGAGTATCAATTTGCAATAACAAATCATCGTATTCAAGTTGAGCTTTGACATCACCTAAATAAAGATCACGGTAAGTAAACGAATCGAGTTCAGCTTTTATAATAAACTCAGGGTCTGAGAAGTTACCGGTCAGGGATGCTTCACAGGAGAGGAGACCATTTACATTAATAGAATCTTCATACAGATTTTTCCAGGGTTCAATAGGAATATGATTGACAGAGATGAGTAAATCGAGTGTTTCATCAAAATCTGAGCGACCATTAAATGCAAGCCACTGATCGTTGTTCCCCAGGGATACTTTATTGAATATAAATCCTGAGGAGTCTATATCAATCAGCATACTTTCCCTGTTATAGAACTTTTGTGTGCCTAACTTTAAATCCAACGAATCAATCCGAAATTTCTGAGGGTAGGTACCATAATCAAAGGTTCCTTTCGAATTTAGTTGGGTAAATTGATTGGTCAGCAAAGTCGTATCGATTGTTACAATATTTGAATCAATACCAATGTAAATATAACCGGTATCATACGGAACTGACCAGGCTAAACCATTATTCATGTGAGCTTCTACCCAGCCTTTGCGCCTGCTTAAGAATCTATCGATTTCAAAGAGAGACTCAAGACTATCGGCATAAAGTCCATACAACCAGATAGAGTCTGATTTAAGAAAACCGCGCAGATCCGGATCTGATGTACTTCCGTCTAGAACAAATTCTGCATAAGCGCGGCCGGCTGGCTGATCGATAAACAGTTTTTCCTTATATCTGTCAAGGTTTTCCAAAAATGCTTTCACGGAAAGATTCATATCACCGTCATAATCGATTGTCCCGTGTGTAAAAAAGTTATTCTCAAAATAACTGACAACAAAGGGGTCTTCAAATATTATAGAATCGGTTGTTACAATAAAATTACCGGATGCATTCTGGAGAGGGTACTCATCAAAATATGATTCGTACATATCGGCGTGGAAATTTAATCGGAGTGATTCATTCTTAAAGGATTCACCGTCCATAACAATAGAACCGTTTAAATTTGTCGTAAAGCTGTTCTGAATAATGTTATTTAGATTCAGCTGTTTTATATCTGCAGACAAATGATATTGTTCCGGTTTGGAACTAAAATCAACATATCCCCTCCCGTCGATATTACAATCATTGAAAATTGTACCATAGAGTGAGTCAATTGTAAGTTTCTTATCGACTAAACTGAAATCCACATACAGGTTCCTAAAGTCCATAAAAGTAAAATCCCCGCCGATATTGAGACGCCCAGAGAGAGAATCTTTTGCAAATTTTACGGTACCGTTTAAATCGAGGGAACCTTTGAGATTCGGATTTATATATTTTGAAATTTTCTCAAGTGAAATATTATCCAATGCGAATGTCAACTCACCTTCCGGTTCATTCCCAAGCATGATGTTGCCATCGAGCTTTATGCGTGCTTCATGGGTGACAAGTGACAAGTCTTTGAAAAGAAAATGGTTTTTGTCGAAAGTAACTTTACCCCCTGCGGCACTGAGAGCAATATATTCTTTGTTTGATTTAAACATGAACGATTCGATATCAAAGGCATAAGTCTTCTCTTCCCCCTTAAAAGCGAGTGAAAGAAAAATATCTTCGAAATCTATAGTGTCGTTTTTTTCAAGTAATTTCAGGGACATGTTCCTGATATCAACAGAACCGATTGAAAACTCCGGAAATGAAATCACTGAAGGAGCCTCTTTGGCTACTTTTTTTCGAAAATCAGGAATGACCCAATTACCGAGAGAATCTTTGTACAGGTTTACTTCTGCGGAATCAATGATGAGAAAATCAAACAGATATTTTTTATCCCAGATATTTGAGATTGAATAGGAAGTATGTATTCTGGGAAATTTGACTAACTGATATTTTCTGTCTGGAGCATTATAAACAATATTTACATTTTCCAATATCAAATCAGAAAACAATGAACCTTTTATATTACCGATTTCGATATCCAGCAAATAATCTTCTTCAACGAGATCATACAATTCATCATTGACATAGTTTTCGATACCGCCAAACTGAAACAGATATGCAGATATTCCAATAAGTATAACGACAACAGCGATGGTTGTATATAATAGAATCTTGAAAATCTTCTTCAGTTTCATTTTATCTGACTAATGCCTTATAAATTTTTCTTGCAGAAGCATACCCTTCGCCGGCAGCATCTCCGATTGTTTCGATTACATCATCCAACAATTTTTTATCTGCTCCGACATTTAACGCACCTCTGATGTGGGCTCTTAACTGCTCCTGCCTGTTTTCCATCATTAAAAAGGCGACCACAGAAAGTTCTCTGACCGGTGCAGATAAATTTTTCCGTGAAAGAACTTTACCGTATCCTTCAAATACCATCCAATGAAATATTTCAGGTGACAGAGATAGTACTACTTTTTCAAGCGGTTCGTACTTTTCTTTGTAAACATCCTTACATAATGTTATACCTCTGTCATACCAGTTTTGTGTCTGATTCATATCAAAAGGTTCTGATTCTGTTTTCGGGTCGAATTCAGGATAAGCGGCATGAAAGAGTTTTGCTGCTTCGAGCATACGGGGAAATCCTAAAAAAAGGTATGATTGCAGGATTATTTCATACAGTTCTGCTGGTTTTATTTTCAGCTGTTTGGCTTTTTTAAATGCAAATTCT
>QQUK01000045.1 GCA_008501655.1 Calditrichota bacterium | reverse complement strand
CCAGAGACTTCTCACGGCAGAGAGCAGCTGTTTCATCACCTATCAAGGTTTCAAGCTGTTCGTAACTGATATTCTCATCATGACCTTCATCCGATTTTGATGAAGGAGTAAACAATGTTTCAGGTAATTTCTGGGATTCCAGTAGGCCTTCGGGAAAAGTAAAACCATGAACCATATTGGAACCAAGAACTCTTGCTTGTTTGAGTTCTTTCCACATAGAGCCGGAGATATAACCGCGAACGATACATTCCGCATCAATTCGGTCAGCTTTACAGACTATCATTGATCGTCCTTCAAGCTGATCCCGGTATTTATGTAAATCTTGCGGATATTCATTAATATCAGCTGTAATCAGATGTGAATCTACAATATCTTTTAAAAAGTCAAACCAGAACAGCGACATTGCCGTCAGAACTTTTCCTTTGTATGGGATTCCATTCGGAAGGACAACATCAAAAGCTGATATTCTGTCTGATGCTATAAATAACAGTGAATCACCGAGGTCATAAATATCCCTGACCTTACCTCTCCATTTGAGTGGATATTCTTTGATATCCGTTTGTAGTACAACATTATCCATGGGTTATCTCGTATTTTCCTTTAATTAATTTATCCAAAGCCAGCGAAAACAGGATATGCTCCTGCTCCAATACTCGTTCTGCTAATGTCTCCGGCGTATCATTCCCGGACACCGGTATTTTAATCTGTTCAAGTATCTGTCCATTGTCATAAATCTCATCAACCAAGTGGACAGTCGGTCCTGATTCGGTTTCACCCGCTTCAAGTACCGCTTCATGAACATGTTTCCCATACATTCCTTTCCCGCCAAATTTTGGCAGGAGAGCAGGATGTATATTCACTATCCTGTTTTTATATTCCTGAACCACATTCACAGGAAGAAGTTGAAGATAGCCTGCGGTAGCAATATAGTCAATATTTCTCTCTGTTAATTTTTTTAATAAATCTTCACTTGCTTCCGATTCGGAGTTGTAATTTTTCTTTTTAAACACAAATGTATCAATCTGGGCATCCTGAGCCCGTTTGAGACCAAAAGCTTTCGATTTATTTGAGATTACTAATACAATATCACCGGAGAGTTTACCTGATTTTGAGTTATCTATCAAAGCTTGCAGGTTACTGCCTGACCCTGAAATAAACACTGCTATATTTGCTCGTTCAGTTTTCATCATCTATAATATTCTTTACATACTCCAATATGATTTCTGATATTTTAATAGCCTGAAAATCTGCGAAAGTCAACCCCATCACTTAGAAAAGAAAGTTATTTTAGATTATTCCAAATTGTATTATCTGATATGCCGCCTTATGAATGATTCCAGCTCTTTTCTGAATACTTCCGGTTGCTCCAAATTCACAAGATGACCACAATCTGAAATGACAGATAGTTCTGAGGAAGGAAACAGATTATAAAGTTTCTGAGCAAGGGGAAGAAACATTTTGTCTAACTCACCTACAATAATCTGTGTTGGTAAATTGATTGATGGAATTTTGTCCAGGTCATTTAATTGTGGATAATTTCCCCGTTCCGGGTCATTCCAAATCGCCCCGGAATGTTCCTCCATCATCAATCTCACAAAATCTTTAATTTCCTGTTGTTCCTGAGTATACCAAAGCAGCGATGTTGTTATCCATCTCTTTTTGGCAGCTTCAACACCCTGCTCCCGGGCTATTTTATCAATTGCTGATATTTTAGTCCCGAGTTTGTATCCAGCTGCCGATGTTCCGATTAGTGTTAAAGATTTAAGAAGCTCCGGTCTTTCTAAAGCAACACCAATAGCTGTTGTACCCCCGTATGATAAACCGACAAGATGGATAGAATCAATATTCAGCAGCGTTATAAAAGTTACAAGATCCGCAACTCTTTCATTTCTGGTATATCCGGAAAGAGGTGCATCGGATTTACCATGTCCTTTTAAATCCGGAATGACAACATGATATTTTTTTGAAAAATAAATAGCATCCTTCTCCCACATTCTTCCGTCCATGGTAAAAGCATGCAGAAAAATAATAGTAGGATTGTTTTTATCACCGTATTCCGTGTAATGGAAGGAATAGTTGCCTAAATCGACAAACGGCATTTATATCAGTCTTTCATTTTCTATTTAAGGTTTTTTTCTGTCAGCAAAATTCCATGAGCGAAGTATTTCTTTTTGCTCTTCAGTAACAGATTGAGGGATTGTAACAATTATCTCAGCAATCAGATCACCCGCTTGCCCGTCGACTGAAAGCCCCTGTCCTTTAAGTCTCAGTTTTGTCCCCGATTGAGTTCCGGGAGCAATTGTCACGAGTACTGACTTTGTAAGTGTTTTAATTTCTCTTTTAATGCCTAATATAGCCTCGGTAAAGTCAATTTCTACGGTTGTGTAGATATTATTTCCATCTCGTCTGTATTTTTGATTTGTCATAGCTGTAAGTATGTCCCAAAAAGAAATTATTGTCAAGTATGCTTCAAAATGATAAACAAAAAGCCCGCTTCCGCGGGCTTTTCTTTAGAATGATTGGCGCATTCTTATGAGATTTTTACTTCGATTTCTTTTGGTTTAACTTCTTCTTTTTTTGTCAACGTGATATGCAGAAGTCCGTTTTTGTAATCAGCCGAAACATCATCGGTCAAAACGGTCTCAGGCAGATTAAATGAGCGGCTGAAAGTACCGGAACGGATTTCAGTCCGTACAAGATTGGCATCTTCCTTTTTCTCTTCAAATTTCCGTTCACCGGAAACGGTCAGCATTCCATCTTTAAGGAAAACTTTGATTTCATCTTTATCCATACCCGGAAGTTCAAAAGTCAGTAACACTTTATCGGAATCTTCGGAAATGTTAACTTTTGGACTGAATCCGACTGCATGGTTTGATTCATATGTCGGGAAGTTAAACAGGTTTGTAAAAAGTCTGTCGAAATCATTCTCTACTCTGTTTTTGCTGACTACACATTTTGTCATGGTAAATCTCCTTTATTGTTTGTTCATATCTTTTCAAGTTTCGCTTATATTTATAACAAAGTCCGTGCCAAAAGACATAACCTGTTTTATTACAGCACTTTAGGAGTTTTCATTTATAAAGAGAAGTTAAAGCTGCGTCAAATTGACAGAAACAAACGACAATACGACAGCATGAATATGTCATGCTGTCGTTTTAACTGTAATTTTGTCAGGCTGTTATTTTTTGGAAAGAATCTCTTTAATAGCTTTGTTGACTTGAGAATTTTTAAAGAAAAGTTTCTGAGTTGTTGAAAGATTCTCATTAAACTCTTTGATTATTTTGATAGCTCCGGTATCACCAAGAGTACCCAGTGATCTGACTATCGCCAGTTTTAAGTCTTCACGGGAGAGTTCACCGGATGCAAGTTCCCGAATTTTATCTTCATCTGATAAAGTTTCACTTAAAAATGCTTTAGCTTCGTTGCCACCGATTCTTCCAAGAGCATTTATCGCTTTCAGGCATATCCGATAATCGGTTTTGGCAAGTGAGATCAAAAGCGGGGCAGTTTCCGGATTTCCAATCAATCCGATTGTAATAACAGCTGACTCCCGAATTTCTTTGTCAGCATCACCAGCCATCATCATCAGAATATCAACAGATTCTTCACCGCCAATACGTTCAAGAGCTGAAATAATCTCACGGCGAACACGCACATCGGGGTCGTTAATCCGGAGTCTGAGCGGAATCGCAGCTTTTTCATCTTTAAGCAGCCCGAATACAAAAATAGAATTTCTTATGATATACCATTTATTATCAGAGAGTTCCCGTCTTCCCTCTTCACGTTCAAACATCTCATCATCTATCAGAATCCTGGAAAAGACTTCAAGGGAAGCATGTCCTAACTCTCCGAGAATCTTCAAAGCGGTCTGTCGCACCTGACGGATAGGATGAGAGATAATATCTGAGAGCGCCATTGCGACCTCTTCAGAGCCTGTAGCAATAAGGATATCCTTTATATATTTGCTTTCAGGAGAAACCCCTTTAATCATTTCATCTATCAGGTTTCCGATAATCTCTCTCTGATTGAAATTCATATATACTTTTTTGATTGCAAGAGAATCATAGACGGTGACATTGTTTTCAATTTTCCGCCTGAGGTGCATTGCATTCGTTATTTGAGAAAGTGATTTATACTGTTTT
>QQUK01000271.1 GCA_008501655.1 Calditrichota bacterium | reverse complement strand
GTGCTCCATATCAGAGATAACGATTTCGTCACCTTCGGAAATGTTTTCTTCACCCCAAGAATAGACAACCAGATTGATTGCTTCGGTGGTGCCGCTTGTAAAGATAATCTCCTGCGGTTTAACTCCGCCGATAAAAGAAGCGACATGGCTGCGGGTTTTTTCGTAAGCATTAGTCGCCCGTTCCGCAAGAGTATGCAGACCGCGATGAATATTTGAGTTTATCTTTTCGAAGTATATCTTGTGAGCATCGATAACCGCCTGCGGTTTCTGAGTTGAAGCTGCGTTATCCAGATAAACCAGCCGTTTTCCATTAATCTCCTGATTGAGAATAGGGAAGTCAGCTTTAATTTTAGCAATATCGAGGTTCACGTTTTTATTTACAATATTACCTGTATTCATAATCTAATCTTTATACACAAAAATCATGTCATTTTCAATCTTTATTTCAAATTTGTCGATACCGACAACTGCCGGTGCTGCTTTAACCTCACCTGTTTTACAGTCAAATTTAGCTCCATGACGGGGACAGACGATATGGCCATGCCGGTTGATTGTTCCGTCTGAAATTGGGGCTGAATCATGAGAACAGACATCCTCCAAAGCAAAATAGCCCTCTTCAGTATGACAGATGACAACCATGTCGTAATCGACTTCATACGATTTCATCTTTCCTAAAGGAATATCATCTTTATGAGCAACTTCGTAAAACTGACCCAATTTAGATTGTCTCCAATCGGGTCAATACATACTCGGTTATTCTCTCTTTGATATCTTCAGGTACCATCTTTATAGTGCTGTTCACAAAACCGGATACAATCATTTTGACCGCAGAAGCTTCGTTTATTCCTCTTGATTTGAGGAAGAAAACCATTTCCGGATCAATAGGACCGATTGTGGCACCGTGAGAACACATCACATCTTCATTTAATATTTCAAGTTCCGGAATCGTTTCAGCATTGCAGCCTTTGTTCAGCATCAGGTTTCTGTTCTCCTGATATGCTTCACAGGTTTTAGCATTGTTTTCGATTCGAATCAACCCGGTATATGCTGAGTCTGATTTATCCTTTAAAACAACTTTGAAATCGATATCTGATGTCGTTTTACCGACTTTATGATGATGCAGGGTATGATTATCATAGTGTTGTCTGCCGGAACCAAAAAGCAGTCCATACATCTTGCTGTCAGCTCCCTGACCATTTAAGGCAACACCAAAATTCTGTTTGGAAAGCTGTCCTCCAAATGAAAGAGGGATAGTTAACACCGTTGCATTCTGTTCAATTTCACCGCGATGGGTAAGATACAGATGGGATGCATCAGTCTGCCGCTGGAGCATGACATATTTTGTCCGGCTGTCCTGCTGACCATAAATTTCAACAGCAGCATTAGTATAACTCTGTTCTTTGGAGCCTTTTTCAGCACCACCACCGTATTCATCAACGATAGTCACTTGAGCATTTTTACCAACGACAACCAAAGTCCGGGCAAATTGAACTGAATTTGCAAGTCCCGCCTCATGAAGCAGATGTATCGGTTTTTCAACCGTTATCCCATCAGGGATATACACAAAAACCCCATCATTCCAAAGAGCGGAATTCTGTGCTTCAAATTTACCGGTTCCGCTGCTTATAAGCTTGTAGAGATACTCGTTTACAATCTCAGAATGTGTTTCAACAGCTTCAGAAAGTTTCTTAATTACAACTTTTTCCGGAAGCAAATCGGAAGTGAAAAACTCTATCTCACGACCGGCTTTATCGGTTATCAAAGCTGAAATATGTTTTGCTGTTAAATTCGTAAGTTCTTCCTGTTTGATAACATCAAAACTTTCGCCAAAAGCGGTTTCCTGAGCAGTGTCCCGATTTATGATAAACTTCAGCGGGTCGGTGTATCTCCAGAGATGCAGTCCCCGACGGGGGATAGGCAGATTGTTGTAGTCATCACGTGATGTCTTCCGCTTTTCCTTCAGCCAGACCGGACCTCGTTCCAGTTCCGGAATCATCTCCGGTATCTTTATATCAGTATTGTTTGTCATTTTCTTTATCCTATCGAACCTTCCATTTCAAGTTCAATCAGTCTGTTTAACTCAACCGCATATTCAAGCGGTAACTCTTTGGTAAACGGTTCCATAAATCCGTTCACAATCAACAGACGGGCATCATCTTCAGAAAGACCGCGTGAAGTCAGGTAGAACAGCTGTTCTTCGGCGACTTTTGAAACGCGGGCTTCATGTTCAACGCGAACCTGTTCATTGTCGATTTCCATTGTCGGATATGTATCCGAACGAGCATCTTCACCAATAAGCAAAGCGTCACACTCAACGGAGACTTTTGCATTCACAGCGTTTTTATGAATTTTGACAAGACCGCGATAGGTTGCACGACCATTATCTTTTGAAATCGACTTTGAAGTAATTCGTGATGAAGTATTCGGTGCGGCATGAATCATTTTTGCACCGGCGTCCTGATGCTGGTCGATTCCTGCAAATGCAACCGAAAGGATTTCTCCTTTGGCACCTTCGCCAAGAAGCTGAACGCATGGATATTTCATTGTCAATCTTGAACCGAGGTTTCCGTCAACCCATTCGACTGTTGCATTTTTGTATGCTGAGGCTCGTTTGGTCACCAAGTTGTAAATATTACGTGCCCAGTTCTGAATGGTTGTGTACCGGATATAAGCATCATCCATAGCTTTTAACTCGACAACTGCTGAATGCAGTGAGTTAGTGGAATAAACCGGAGCAGTACATCCTTCGATGTAATGCACCCGGGCACCTTTGTCAGCCACGATAAGGGTACGTTCAAACTGACCCATATTTTCAGCGTTGATTCGGAAATATGCCTGCAGAGGGATATCGACATCGACGCCCGGCGGAACATAGATAAAAGAACCACCCGACCAGACAGCTGTATTCAAAGCTGCAAATTTATTATCTGTTGCAGGTATGACCGTACCAAAATGTTCGCGGATAATATCCGGGAACTCACGAAGTCCGGTATCCATATCCAAAAAGACGATACCTTTGTCAGTCAGGTCTTTTTTCATTGAATGGTAGACAACTTCGGATTCGTACTGTGCCGAAACACCTCCAAGGAAGTTTTTCTCAGCTTCAGGAATACCAAGTTTATCAAATGTCTTTTTTATGTACTCAGGGACATCATCCCAGGAGTCTGATTGGTTTTCAACTGGTTTCATAAAGTAGTAGACATCATCAAAATTTATTTCATTGAGCAAATGGTCATTGCCCCATTTAGGCATCTCTTTTTTATAAAATATCTCAAGAGCTTCATGGCGGATTTCTGACATCCACTTCGGCTCTTTTTTCATCTGGGAAATCATTTCAACAACTTCATGATTGACGCCTTTTGCACCTTTGTGAAAGTAGTCAACCGGATCATGGAACCCGTATTTGGTCGCATAATCTTCATTCAGTTTTGAAAGTTCCCGGTTTTGTCTTTGTAAAGAATCGGACATTATTTAACTCCAGCTTCTTGACCGTTTATCCAGTCATACCCGGATTCTTCAAGTTTTAAGGCAAGCTCCGGACCACCGGATGTTACAAACTTACCATCCATCATAACATGGACATAGTCAGGTTTTATGAAGTTCAAAAGTCTCTGGTAATGGGTAATAAGTAAAATACCGTTACCGTTGTTGTGGAATTTGTTGATACCTTCAGCAACAATTTTCAGTGCGTCAATATCAAGCCCTGAATCGGTTTCATCCAGAAGAGCCATCTTCGGATTCAGCATAGACATCTGCAGGATTTCGATACGTTTTTTCTCACCGCCGGAGAATCCGTCGTTTAAATAACGGGTGGCAAATGACTGGTCAACACCGAGGTCATCCATTTTTCCTTTAAACAGTTTTCTGAAGTCGGACATATCAGCATCATTCCCCCGATGTGATTTCAGGGAAGCACGCATAAAGTTTGCTACCGTTACACCCGGTATTGCTGTCGGGTACTGAAAAGCTAAAAACAGACCTTCACGGGAACTCTCATCAGCGTCCATCTCATTGATGTTTTTACCGTTAATGAATGCTTCACCGTTGGTGATTGTATATGCAGGATGTCCCATCAAAGCGTTCGACAATGATGATTTTCCTGAACCGTTTTTACCCATAATAGCATGGATTGCTCCGGGAAAGATCTGCAAG
>QQUK01000185.1 GCA_008501655.1 Calditrichota bacterium | reverse complement strand
GTATCATGGCGGTATGGGAAAACCGATTGATATCTATAAAAAAGAAGCATTTGGCGTTTTTGAACAGATGGTGAACACGATTGATAAAGAGATTGTCAATTTAGTATATAAACTTCAGGTCAATATTCCAGAACAGTCCCGCGAAGAACGACGGAAAGAGACTGCGATGACCGCAACCCATAAGGATGCTTCAAATATGGGCTTTGCCCAGAATGCGGTTCAGACACCTGATGGTTCGCAGACGAGTTCCCCGATGGCACAGGCATCACAAGCCGGTAATCAGGCTCGTACGATCAAACATGACCAACCGAAAGTCGGTCGGAACGATCCCTGCCCTTGCGGTAGCGGCAAAAAATATAAAAAATGCCATGGAAAAGATGATTAAAAGTTGATTGTCAGGCGTCCCGCCAGATAGTGCAACCCGACTGTGGTGTCAGGCGTCCCGCCTGACACCTTTTTTTATTTTCATAACTTATCATAATTCTTATCTTACTGTATGACCTTATTCAAACAGATACGAGCGATCTTCGCTTTACCGTTTAACGTACTCATCACTATTCCGACAATTCTTTATTTTTATCTGAATAATGACTTGATTATTCAAACTCTTCCCTTAGCCGGAAATCTGATAAGATACAGCCTTGCTGTTTTGTTTTTTTTGTTTGGACTATTTTTAGCAATGACAACAATACTGGCTTTTCATAAAATCGGCAAAGGTACTCTTGCCCCCTGGGACCCGCCGGAGAAACTTGTTGTAGTCGGGATGTACCGTTATGTACGCAACCCGATGCTGACCGGTATCATGTTTCTGTTAACATCGGAGACATTATTTCTGTTTACAATATCGCAACTTTGCTGGACACTCTTTTTTATCTCTGCTGCGGTTATAATCATGCCTCTGTATGAAGAGAAAAAACTGATTGAACGGTTTGGAAAAGAGTATATCCGGTATAAATCTCAAGTACCCCGCTGGATACCCTCAAATAAACCGTATAATCAGGATAAATAGAAGTTTTTCAAAAATATCTTAAAAATAATTCCCAAAATGGAACTATAATTTTTTCTATTTTGTTCTAATAGATGAACTCAATAAAGAATGCCCATAAATCTTACAAGAGGAAAAGATATAGACTATTATTGCTAACTAAAATTTAGAAGAACGTTCTCTAAACTGTACACAAAAACCTACAACTGTTAACTTCTTCATTTTAAGGAGCAATACGTATGAAAAGATCTATTCTTTTAATACTCGTGCTATCATTTTCTTTAGTAGCTGCATCATTTGTCTCAGCCGGCGGTCCTCCGGGCGGCGCAATCTGGGCTGACGGACATGCTTACAAAACAATCGGAACTCCGGCAAACTTCCCCGACAAAGGTCCTAAAGACGGTATCTATGTCTTCGATAATCTCGAAGGTCAGAACCCTGTTGCCGAATCAAAACCTGGTGATAAAGATTACAACGGCGGACGCTGGCAGGTCTATGTGTTAGCTTTCACTGAAGAGGGACTGGCTATTCATGACGCCAACAATGATGGCGCTGCAGATTTTGAACTTATGAGTTGGGAAGATGTTCAGACTCATATCGGTCTTGGACATCTTGAACAGGTCGCTGTCGGACCATCATTCGAGTGCCCACTTATCAAATAAATATCAATTGATTTAAGACACACAGCAATAAGTCGAAGTTAGAAATAATTTCGGCTTATTTTTTTCCTGTTCTTAATAAACAAAAAGTTGTAACTATACGTTGATTACTTAGATGGAGGATATTATCTATAAGTATGCTGTTTAATGGGAGTTGCTGTTGTATAAAATCATATTAATTATACTTTTTTCTCTTATATCACCATCTCTATTATTTGCACAGGCTGCTTATGTGGAAAATCAGAATTTTATATTTTTAAACGGGGCTTACGAAAATTATACAGATGGAAGTACAATTGTTTTTTCAACCGGAGCCGGATTTAATGGGGATTTTGAAATCGGGTTTAGTTTTAAGATACGGGAACAAGTGTTTGATGCAATAGCTTATCATATTCAGGATGATGTGCTTCATATCGATACCGTTGAGGCATCATATGCTTACACTGAGATTTCCGGATTTTTTGCGACTATTCCTTTGAAACAGGACAGGGATAACCGGTTTTTTTCATTAGAATGTAAAGGGATACTAAACCGGATCACCCGAGAGGAATACAAAGACACAAAACTTATATTTGATTCAGAATTTTCTCTTTTCAGTAAGATAAAGTATATAGAAACAACAAAATTCATCCCCCATATGACTGTTGGATTTTCATTAAATAATATAAGAAATCAGCCTAACTACCGCTATTTTTCCTATGGTGTCTCATTTTTATATAAAAAAGGGAACAGAAATTTTATTTACACCGATCTTAATTTCACTAATGATCATAGAAAACCAAAACTATCTCTTTCATTAACTTACATCTTTAATCTTGGTTTTTAAGCGATTAAATATACTTACATAAAAAAGTTAATATTCCTTGTTGCGTTGCCGTTAATAGTAGTATAATTTCTTATATAGAAAATAGACCAAACGAGGAGATGTAATGAAAAAAGTATTAGTATTTGTTTTAATGGCTGTCATGCTGGTTTCTGTTATTGGTTGTGAATCAATGAAGAAGCGTGATAAAGGTGCTGTTATCGGCGGTACAGCCGGTGCCGTTATTGGTGGTGCTATCGGAAGCAAAACCGGGAACACAGCTTTAGGTGCAATTATCGGTGCTGCAATCGGTGGTGCAGCCGGCGCATATATCGGAAACTATATGGACAAGCAAGCTGCTGAAATGGAAAGAGATCTTGAAGGTGCCAAGATTGAACGGGTAGGTGAAGGTATTAAAATTACTTTTGATTCCGGTATTCTATTCGATATCGATAAATCAGCACTGCAGCCGGCAGCTAAAACGAACCTTGAAAAACTTGCAGTTATCTTGAATAAATATCAAGAGACAGAAATTTTAATCGAAGGTCATACCGATGCAACCGGTTCCGATGATCATAATATGGATCTTTCGATTCGGAGAGCACAATCTGTCTCCGGTTATTTAGCAACCAACGAAGTCAATGCTACCCGTTTTAATGTTGTCGGCTATGGGGAAACCCAACCGCTTGCAGATAATGAAACAACAACCGGTCGTCAGCAGAACCGCAGAGTTGAAATCGCTATTTTTGCAAATGACAAACTCAAAGGGGTTGCCGAAAAAAATGCTGAAGGATAAAAACACACAGCTATAAAAAAATGCATCACAAAAAGAGCCAAATATTTTAGTGTGCGTGAAAAAGCCCGCCTTACCAGGCGGGTTTTTTTATACATTCTTGACAAAAAGGACACTATGAGCTACTTTAATCAAAAGAAAAGTGTACATCCGGTTAAGCATTTTGGGAGGTATCAGTGAAAAAGATAATCATCACAGCATTTTTATTACTTATTTCATCAGCAACTTTTGCCCAGGGGGAATATCTCTTCAGGGGTAATTCAGGTTTTGAAGTTGGCGCCAGTGTAACAAGAATCAGCCAGGGGTCTACATATTTCAGAAAATCCTCTACCTTAACAGCAACATCACCTTTTATGGCTTATTCATTTGATGGTGTTTTTGATATTGGTTTTGTACATACAACTCAAAATAGCAAAACTTCACAGACTATCGGTGTAACCGGACATCTGTTAAATTCTTATTCTGTACCCTTTAAACTTGCTGTATCTGGACAGGTTACTTTTTTAGATGGAGAAAAATATTATACTCTCTCTCCGACATTTCATTTTGATATCCTATTGAATAAAACATCATACGCTAAATTGAAGATGTCTACAGCCGTAAACGAGCAAGATGATAATTCGACTTTTATGGGAGTAGTATTATTTAACCGTGCTAATCCAGTGATTTCTACGTTTTCTGTCGGAGCTATATCTTCAGGAGGTAACTGGAGTTTAAACGTAGGAGTGAGCTTTGTATTCCCGTCAACAAAATTAGTAAACGATCCTTCTAAAAAAGAGCCTGAGTCTTCATGGGATATTGATAAGAACGAAGAAGATGAAGATAACAAAGAGAAAAAAAAACCAAAGATGAAAAAATATTACGGGGATTAAGATGTGTAAGAAATTTTTAATTCTATCTGTAATCATATTAATACTTATTGCCTCTTCTTCTTTTGCT
>QQUK01000234.1 GCA_008501655.1 Calditrichota bacterium | reverse complement strand
CAGATGAGTAAAAAGATGATTTTTACTTTAGCTGGTTCATTGGCGATTGTTTTGATTTTTATCATTGGATCGTTTATGCTTGGTGGCAACTCATATGGTGAAGGCAAAGTCATCGGTATCGTATTGGATGAATACGACAGACCTTTTATCGAAGGCGCTACAGTTAAATTTTCTGAACTGGGAAAAGAGTCCAGATCCAATTCCCAGGGATTTTTCATGTTCAACAATATCCCTGCAGGTGTCCACAATATTGAATATGTCATTAATGGTCAACTTGTAAATAGCGATTATACAACGATAGCAGATAACCAGCAAAGTCTTCTGGTTCTGAAACCTTCAGAAGGTTTTGCATATGAAGAACTCCCCGATCCTAAAAAAAAGATGAACAAATTGTAAACAAACCTCAAAATGAAAAGATCAATACTGATAATCAGGGTACAGATAATTTAGAGACCAGATACAAAGACAAACTAAAGAATTCAAACACCGGAAATGAAGGCAACACTACTAATTCGTTTACAAAAAACATAGATTCTGAAACGAAAAGAAAGACTAATACTTCAACGACTCAAGTAAAATCTAAAACGACAGCGACAAAGAAAACTCAGAAAAAAACAAATACACAGGGATATGGAAAAGTAACCCTTGCTGCTGATGTTGAAGGTGCTAAAATAGAAATAGACGGAAAGGTTCTAGGCGCAGGAAACCTTACCTACAACAAAATTAAAGCCGGTACCCATAAATACACCGTATCTCTCGATGGTTATAAACCTGTATCAGGTTCTTTTTCCCTGGAAGGTTCTGACACAAAAGTTTTAAACATCAGTTTAGAACCGATGACCAAGAGAGAGAAAAAGCAGACATTTGCATCTGATGATTATTTTTACTCTGCCAACAATGCTTTGAAATCAGGTGATTATGAAACTGCAGTAAACGACTTTTCAGAAGTCATAAAAAAATACCCGAACAGTATAGACTCGTACTATGGTCGTGGGGAAGCATATTTAAAATTGAAATCATGGGATAACGCCTATAATGATTTCGTAAAAGCAGCTGAGATGCATCAATTCAAAGGTGATAAAAATGAAGCTATCTCTTGTTACAACAAAGCAATCTCTGTTGATGACAAGAGAATTAATGCGTTCTTAGGGCGAGGGAATCTCTATCTTGATTCACGGGAATATAGGGCTGCATTAGTTGATTATGACAAAGTTCTTAAAATAGATAAAAGAAATTATGCCGGTTATTTTGGTATGGGTGAAGTCTACTTTAACCAACAACGGTATAGTAAAGCAATAGATTATTTCAAAGATGCTCGATCGTTGGATAATTCAGATCCATTAATCTATCAATACCTGACTATTTCTTATATGTTTGAAAGTGACGATAAAAATGTCAGAAAATCATATGATAAATTTATGGAACTTGCATCCGACAATCAGAAGGTCAATTTCAGACAAGACAGCAAATACAGCAGGATTGAAAAAATCGTACAAAACCATTAAGGATCATTGATGCGCAAAAAACTCAACTGTTGGGAATTTAATAATTGCGGTCGTGAAAAAGGTGGATTATTGGTTAAGGAATTGGGAGAATGTCCTGTACCAACGGAAATGAAATACGACGGTCAGAATGATGGGAAAGGTGCCGGGCGAGCATGCTGGCAATTACCTGACTCAAATTGTCTTTTAAAAAAATCTAACACTGTAAAAAGTTGCCTTGACTGTCAGTTTTACAAACGGGTGCAATTTGAAGAAAAAATGAACAAATCAAGAATTCGAAAACTAATAATTAAAAGCGATTTAGTAGAAGCTTAATAAATCCCTCATCTTTACAATACAAAAGCGGTTTGATATTTTCTGTATCAACCGCTTTTTATTTGCTTGCCATCCAAACTTTTCTCTTATATTTTCGTTATAATCATAAAAGATAACTTGAACTAAACAAGGAGTTTAATACTATGAAAAAGATAGCAATTCTGCTATTTACTCTCATCTTTATCATTTCCTCTCTTCTCTTTGCTGAAACAAACACTGACAAACCGCAAACACTTCTGAACAAAGGGAAATATATACCTGACATTGGAACATTTCTTCAGATTGGTGCTAATTCACCGGCAGGAATGAGTTGGGATGGAGATAAAGTTTTCTTTACATCATCTTCTTCAGGATCCTCACAAGTCTATCGCATCACAGATGAAGGCTGGCCATATCAGTTAACTACATTTGAAGACGGTATAGACTTTTTTGTGCTTTCAAATAATGCCGAAATGGGAATAGTCGGTGCATCTATCGGTGGTTCCGAACAATCACAACTTTATCTTATGGATACTGAAACAGGGCGCGTTCTCAAACTAACTGATTATCAGGATGTTCAGATGGGCTCAGTCGTTTGGTCGAATGATGATAATTCAATTTATTACCGTTCTAATGAAGAAAACAAACGGGATTTTTTCCTTTACCAGATGGATATAGCAACTGGCGATCGGAAAAAGATATTCAGTAATCCGGGTTACAATTCAATCGCTAACATATCCGAAGATGATAACCTTCTGCTTATTTACACCTTCACATCAAATGTAAATAATGACCTGCATCTTTTAGATATTTCAACCGGTGAATCACAGATGCTAACGCCTGCTGATGAAGGTGATGCACTTTACATCTCTCCAACACTTATGCCGGACAATAAAACTATCTGGCTTGTTTGCAACGCTAATGATGATGGCAAGGCTCGAATAGCAAAAATGACAGTTGGGTCCACAGATGTTGAGTTTGTTAATGATGGCTTTATAGATCCCATGTGGGAAGTCGAAGGTATCGGTTTTTCACGCGATTATAAATACATGGGTGCCCAATATAACGAAGAAGGATATAACCGCTTAAAAATCCGTGACTTTGCAACCGGCAAAGAACTTCCGGCACCTCCCCTTGACGGAATGCTTGGATTCGCTGGTGCAGATAAAAACGGCAATATGCTTCTTTCATTCTCAGGTCCGACTCAGGCACCTGAGTGTTGGTTATGGAATCCGCACACACAGGAACTCAAACAGCTTACATATGCTATCTATGCCGGTATTGATAGAAAAATCTTTACCGAACCGAAACTTGTAAAATTTAAATCTTTTGACGGCCTGGAAATCCCGGCATTCCTGTATCTTCCACCAGATTACGACGGTAAACCTATTCCGTTTATTGTCAATGCGCATGGTGGTCCCGAATCGCAATTCCAGCCTGGATTCATTAGAAATTTCCAGTATCTGATGCTAAACGGATATGGAATTCTCGCCGTTAATCCAAGAGGTTCATCCGGGTACAGCAAAGAATACATGAACCTTGATAATTACAAAAATAGAAAAAATTCTCTCAAAGATTACAAGGCTTCGGTTGAATGGCTAATCAAAAACAACTACACTGAAAAAGGAAAGATCGGTATTCGAGGCGGCTCTTATGGCGGTTACGTTGTGCTTGGAATGATAACAGAATATCCGGACCTTTTCTCGGCTGCTGTTGATAATGTAGGGATTGCTAATTTCAAAACATTCTTAGAAAACACAAAACCATATCGTCGTGCATTAAG
This sequence comes from Calditrichota bacterium, assembly GCA_008501655.1. GTDB lineage: Bacteria > Zixibacteria > MSB-5A5 > GN15 > FEB-12 > QQUK01. Next base: position 609 of record QQUK01000234.1, on the reverse strand, counting down.
AGAATCCGAATATGGTCCTCTTTCTGATCCGGAGTTTTTGGATTCGGTCTCCCCTATTTTTAAAGCTCATTTAATTAAAACTCCGCTTTTAGTTGTTCATGGTGAAAATGATCCGCGGGTTCCGGTAAGCGAAGCAAGACAGATAATTAAAGCTGTTCAGGATAACGGTGGTATTGTTGATTCCCTGATCTTCCCGGATGAAGGTCATGGCGCATCAAAGCGTGTTAATGTTATTGCTGAGTATAGAAAACAGGTAGAATTCTTCAACAGACATCTCAAACCGATGGTTGTTGATAATAAAGAATAAATTCACTTTTAGTTTTAATGAAAAAGGCAGATGTAAATATCTGCCTTTTTTATTTAGTTCGTTTTTGCATATCTTTGAGGATTTCAGTTTCAGAAGCAGGAGTAACTTGTAAACCTTCCCGGTATATATTTTTTGCTGATTCTTTATCACCGATCGACTCCAGACAAAGACCTTTGTAGTAGTATGCGAGATAGAAATTACGATTACGATTTATTGTTTCTGTAAAATCTGAAATAGCATGTTTATATTCAGCAAGTTTCATATAGGCAGTCCCGCGGCTGTAATACGCCTGAGAGATGTTT
>QQUK01000374.1 GCA_008501655.1 Calditrichota bacterium | reverse complement strand
AAGACCGCCAACCATGACACCCATAGTATGGATGCCATGACCGGATACATCATAAGGTATAGTATCAGGTTTTATTTTTGAAAACCATGTTGATGCCAGCGATTTATGATTTCCCCGCCATTTGGATTGTAAAGCCGGATGGAGAACATCAACACCTGTGTCAAATGAACAGACGACTGAACCGGAACCGCGGATACCTTTGTGCCAGAGTGAGGGTACATTCATCAGATTAAGCTCATCTGAAATCGGAAAAGCAGCAGCCATCGGTGCTGATTCTTCTTTTACCGGAGCATCAAATGAAAGCTCGATATCTTCAACTATTCGAACCACATTATTGAATTTTGAAAGTTCTTCTATTTTTGAAAGAGGCAGGGTGGCAGTATAAGCAGGAATAACCCAATGCCGGATAACTTCGGTAGTTGAGTTAAGAGTCAGATAATCCAGGATCTCTTTTTGATTTTCAGGAGTAAAATTACGCAATGAGTTAACAACTGATTTAATACGGGAAGCTCTGGAAAGTTCAGAATTAGCAGCAAGCATCGGTAATTCAGGTGCACTGTTTTCCTGGATAATAACAACTGTATATACTGAGTCTGCTATATTGTTGGCTGTTGCTTCCTGAAGATGAGGTGTCAGAACCTGTGCTTCGATTGCTGTAAAAGTCAGCAGGCAGATTAAAACAGCAAGTAAAGATATATAAGAACGAAATTTCATATATTCTCCTTTAAATAAAGTCCGATCTACCTAATTGCAATGGATATGCCGTTACCGGATATTCTTGCTAAACCTCAAATTTGGATATTTTTAGATTTTAAGGTGTTAATTACTAATGAGTTACAATCAAGAGGTTAATTTCACCCCAATATGAACTTTTATTCCGTATATGCAAATTTTCGCATATTCCCTATTTTAAACCCAAAATTGAGTGCAAAAAAATACAAGCCTAATATTCAAGTTTTTTATATATTAGCCTCATGTTTGAATCACTCAAAATGAGCTTCAAAGAAGAAAAACCACTCTATTTCGTAATACTCCTGGGGCTTATTGTTAGAATTCTCTACCTGATTACCTACAGTTCACTCCCGGACTGGAATCATTTGACTATTGATAACAATTTCCATCATAACTGGGCTTTGTCGATTCTCTCCGGAAATATAACCGGAGACACAACTTATTTTAGGGCTCCTTTTTATATCTTCTATTTAGCAGGAATTTATAAACTGTTTGGTGTTTCATTGTATGCTGTTCGTATTTTCTCATTACTTCCGGCGATAATATCCCTTGTATTTACATATAAGATCACAAAACAGATATTTTCAAAACAGGTTGGATACATCGCAGCAGTCATTCATGCCGTCTACCCTATATTATATTATTTCGAATTTGAACTCCTTTTGGATTCATTCTTTTTACTCTTAATGCAGATTGCTATTTTCTATTTCCTCCGCTGGTATGATTCCAAAAGCTCACTCCATATAATCATCTCCGGAATATTTTTTGGGATTGGAGCGATTACCAGACCGACTATTCTCATACTGTTACCGGTAGTTTTATTAACCATTCTTTTAATCAAAACTTCTTTAAAGCAAAAGATCATATCCTTACTCCTTTTGATTTTCTCGATTTCACTGATTGTTCTCCCCATTACCTACCGCAATTATAAAAAGACTCAAGAGTTTGTCCTTATTGCTTCACAGGGCGGGATAAATTTTTATATCGGCAATAATGCATCTGCCGATGGTATCTCTGCAGCCTTACCGGAACCTTTGGGCATGAACTGGCGGATTAAACAAATCAGTTATATCGCCGAGCAGGATAAAAAGAGAAATTTAAAACAGAGTGAAATTTCAGATTACTGGATGCAGAAAGGAATAAGCTGGATAACAGAACATCCCGGTGATTTCTTTAAACTGTACTTGAAAAAGATATATTATTCAATCGGAAACAAAGAGATTTCCAACAACAGGTATTTAGAGTACTATTTTAACAAAGTCTTTTTATTAAAATACAATTATCTCTCATTCGGAATATTGTTTGGTTTAACAATATTTACAATACTTCTTACAGCTGGTTCTAACAGAAAAGTACTCTTTATAGCCGGCATAATTTTTATTTATATTGCTGTTTCAGCACTCTTTTTCTTCTCAAGCAGATTCAGACTGCCGCTTTTGCCATTGTTTATATCTCTTGCTTCCTATTCACTTTATGCAATCCAGGATTTATTAAAACGGAGTAAATCAAAGGGACTCACAGCTCTCTTGATCGTTATTCTTATCGCATTGATTTCATTTATCCCGATTTTTTCCTATCCTGTTAAAAGTGCTGCCAACAGCTATATTTCAAACGGTATCTATTACTCATCGATAAATAACAATCAAAAAGCACTTGATTCTTTCGAACGTGCTTACACGCTTGACAACAGACTCAAAGAGTTAAATCAGAATATTGGAGCAGTTTATATCAAGATGGGAATGCTTGACTCTGCGCTACATTACTTAAAACGTGAAAAAGAGTTCCATCCCGAATCAGTTCTTGCATCTAAAAACATGGCTTCAGTTTATTTTACCCGGAAGAATTATCAGCAAGCGATGGAAGAGATACAGCGTGCAATGGAAAAAGAACCATATGACCTTATGATAAACCAGCTTTACTTGAGAATTTCTAATGCAATAGACACGACCTATAATTCACAAAGATTTGTAGATGCTGTAAAAAGAGCATCCTACCGCACAGACAACAATATATATTTACTCAACGAAGCTGCAGCTTATCTTAGTAAGAGACAGATGTACAATGAAGCAGAGAAATTGTTAAAACTCGCAATAAACTCCACACCCCCTCCTGTTGAGATTGACGATGAATCGTTTTTACATTTTTCAAAACATACTCCGGAACAATGGAGTAAACAGATTGCTCATGCATTATATCAGTATGGTTATATAAACGGTATCAAGGGAGAGTTCACAGAGGCTATTGAACGTACTAATCAGGCTATTGCTATTGATTCAACAATACCAGAAGCGTATGTAAACTTAGTAAGCGGGTATCTTTCAACCAATCAGCAAGAAAAAGCAATGAAGATATTATCTCTGGGACTAAGCAGGTTCCCTCAAAACCAGAATCTTTTACGCATCAGAACATTATTAAATAAATAAAAAAAGGGTTGAACAAAATGTTCAACCCTTAAAATACGTCTTTCGTATTATTTATCTATTCTCCACCTTTGGTCATCCGCTGTTCCTGCATCATTTCTGTATGCCAGCGTTTTGCATCATCCAATGAAATCTTAATCGGAGCGTCAGGATTTCTATCTTCATAAGGTGTTTCACCTGATACATTTGGATTAAACAACCAGGTTAATATACTATTGGCTGCACCTCTTGCATCAGCGGTGTCAATTGTAAGCAATGTAAAGTTCATATGAACTGATTTGAAAGCATTTGATTCCAGACGATGGGTAACTGGTGCACCTTCGTATGAAAGGCCAAATCCTTCCGGATGCTCAGAACCGTAAGATGATTTATACAGATACATCGGTTCGGTACCAAATGCTCTGGCAGCCCAGTTAACTTCCGGCAATGCCATTTTTTGAGGATCAGTCGGCCATGATAACCATACAAGGTTACTGTGAAGTAAAGCTGTATCAACAGCAAGTGATGGCCACTGTGCTTCATCCAAAGAGTATGTTCCAATAAAGTCCTGGATACCCCGCGGTGGGTTACCTGTCAGCAAAGTACTTCGCCAAGTTGAGTTTACAAATCCGGTAACACCAAAATATCTGATATAACTTCCGGGTACTGAAAGTTGTTGAGGAGCACCTGAAATAGGCGTACTCGTTGAATAAGCAATTGGATTTCTCATAGCAAGCCAGACATTTACTCCGGCATCCATCGCAAGCAAAATCTCAGGATTTGAGATGGTTCCATCAACAAACTCTGAAGTCTGATTGGAAGCATTATACAGAACGAGCATCTTATGTTTAAGAAGCAAACTTTTTGGAATACCACCTAATGTTTTATATCTCCGTCTACTGATATAATCCACACCAGTTTGACCAATCAAACTTGGACGTACAGGATCAGAAGCAGTAAAGAACGAAGTATCGAAAAAAGTATCAGGGAATACATATCCGGTATTAAGACTATACTCATCAGCCCAATCGTAAATAACTTTGTGCCAGTGATCTCTTGAGACATTAATACTTGGTAC
>QQUK01000047.1 GCA_008501655.1 Calditrichota bacterium | reverse complement strand
TTATCGTGGTGAAACATACGATGCTGATAAACTTGACCTCGACCTGATTGATATAACAACCGTTAAGCAAGTAACAGAGGAAGAATAAAATGGAAGATAAATTTATACAGTCAGTTATTGAAAGTCTGATATTAGCTTCACCGGAACCTCTGCCTGCGAAAAAAATTGCTGATCAGATAGATGAGATGACCCCTTCAAAAGTTGCCAAAGCTGTGGCAGATATAAATACCCGATACGCTGAAACGGAAACCTCATTCCGCATCAGAGAGATTGCCGGCGGTTATCAGTTTTATATTCTGCAGGAATTTACCGGCTATGTGCAGGAGATGTTTACCCGCACCCGTAAAATGCGGTTGACAAAAGCTGCTTTAGAAACGCTTGCTATTGTCGCTTACAAACAGCCAGTAACAAAATCGGAAATTGAATTGATTCGCGGTGTTGCTTCTGATGGTGTATTACATAACCTTCTTGAGAAAAATATGCTCACGATTAAAGGTCGTGCCGAAACAGTCGGCAAACCGCTCCAGTATGGTACTACCGATGAGTTCCTGAAATTCTTTGGACTCAATAAAGTTGATGACCTTCCCAAGATGTCTGAGATAGAAGAGATGCTCGCTTCAGCACAACCGGACGACCAGCCGGAGTTTGAATTGTTCAGCAGTAAGGGAAATGACAACCCGCTTAATGTCAACGACGGTATAGAGGATCAAGAATCAGAAGAGCCTGCTGAAAAAGAACTTATAGAATCAAAAGACGATATTGCACAAGAAACTACCGAAGAGTTAATCGAAGAATCACCGAATGCAGAAACCGATGATGAAGAAGCCAACGATGGCATCATTGTCGATATGGACAGAACATAGGTACTTCCATAACTTATTACTAAAGGCACCTAAGTGATTCGAATCAATAAATTCCTCTCCATCTGTGGAGTTACCTCCCGGAGAGGAGCTGAAAATTTAATCAACGAAAAAAAAGTTACCATCAACGACATCACTGTTGAAAAGCTTGGTACGATGGTTGACCCTGAAAAAGATATAGTTAAGGTCGACGGTACCGTTGTTGAACCGGTCGAAGAAAAAGTATACGTACTTTTTAATAAGCCGAAACAGGTTATGACAACTCTCCATGACCCGTTTAAAAGAAAAACAATCACTACATTTCTTAAAGACCTCCCAACCAGAGTATATCCGGTTGGTCGCCTTGATTTTGATACTGAAGGTGTCCTTATCTTGACCAATGATGGTGACTTCGCTTTCCAGTTAACCCATCCCAAATATCAGGTTGAAAAGATTTATGACGCCAAAGTCAAAGGGGAGTTTACGAAAAAAGATTCAGATCAAATAGCTGCCGGTGTTAAACTGGAAGATGGTGCTATCGGTAAGGGAAGAGTAAGTATCCTTGGAATTATGAAAAGTATCTCCCGCATCAGAATCACGCTCACCGAAGGCCGCAAACGGGAAGTCAAACAGCTCTGTAAATCTGTCGGTCACCCGGTAATTTCTTTGCGCCGAGTTGAATTCGGCGGTGTCACCGCTAAAGGCTTGAAACTTGGTAAATGGCGGTACTTAAAACCATCAGAAATCGATATGCTTCAAAAAGCAGTAAAGAAGTAAAGCCGTAACAATACTAATATCATCCTGAAAAAAAGGACTTGATTGTCATCAGTTTAATCTGTATACTAATCTTTGTGAAAATATTCACACAAATGTAAGGTGTTAATTTTTGAAAATAGGTATATAGATAATATGAAAGAACTTTTATCAGGAAACGAAGCAGTCGCCAGAGGAGCTTTTGAGTCCGATGTGAAACTTGCATCAGCGTATCCCGGAACTCCCTCGACTGAAATACTGGAAACGATAGCAGCAAAGTTTCCCTCGATTTACGCACAATGGTCTCCGAATGAAAAAGTCGCATACGAAGTTGGAGTGGGAGCCTCAATCGGTGGCGGTCGTGCTCTCGTAACGATGAAGCATGTCGGGCTTAATGTTGCAGCTGACCCGTATATGACCCACGCATACACCGGAGTAAATGCCGGATTTGTCATTGTTTCAGCTGATGATCCTGAGATGCATTCTTCACAGAATGAGCAGGATAACCGATTTTTTGCTAAATTTGCAAAAATCCCGATGCTTGAACCATCCGACTCCAATGAATCCAAAGAAATGGTTCTCACCGGGTTTGAACTTTCTGAAGTCTTTGACACACCGGTTCTTCTGAGGATGACAACCAGAATTTCACATTCTAAAGGTATTGTTGAAATTTCCGAACAAACCACCGGACCGGATAGGAAATTTGTTAAAGAACCATCAAAGTATGTCATGGTTCCTTCGAATGCACGGGGAAGACATGTCATCGTAGAAGAACGTATTGAAAAATTGAAAAAATTCTCTGATGAAACCCCACTTAACTTTATTGAAAACAACGGTTCCAAAGTCGGGATTATTACCGGTGGTGTTTCTTATCAATATGCCAAAGAAGTAACTCCTGAATTTGATTATCTGAAAATAGGATTTTCATATCCGCTTCCGATGAAAAAGATCGAAGAATTTATTAATTCACATGATATAGTCATCGTAGTCGAGGAACTTGAACCATTTTATGAAGACCAGATTAAAGCAGCTGGATTCAAAGTAAAAGGAAAAGAATACTTTGGTAATATCGGCGAACTTTCCCCTTACAGAGTTGCTGAAGGATTTAAAAATGCCGGAGTCATCGATGAAGTGAAACTCGCAGGGATCGGTGTAGAGAAAGATATGTTCCCGCGACCGCCGGTTCTTTGTCCGGGATGTCCACATCGTGGTGCATTTATGGCTTTGAAAAAACTTGGTGTCGCCGTTACCGGTGATATCGGTTGTTACACACTTGGTGTCATGGAACCGCTCAATGCTATGGATACCTGTATCTGTATGGGTGCATCAATTGGAAATGCTATCGGTATGGAAAAAGTTAAAGGTTCCGACAAAGGAACTGTTGCTGTTATCGGTGATTCAACATTTTTCCACTCCGGTGTAACCGGTCTAATGGATGCTGTCTATAATCAGAGTAACGTTACTGTTATGGTGTTAGATAACTCTGCCACAGCAATGACCGGCGGACAGCAGCATCCATCAACAGGAAAAACATTGATGGGAAATGACGCCCGCAAGATTGATATTCCAAATCTCTGCAAAGCACTTGGTGTAAAACGGGTTAAGGAAATTGATGCTTACGATTACGATGAGGTTATCACTTGCCTTAAAGAAGAACTTACCGCTGAGGAACCATCGGTTCTGATTACAACCAGACCTTGTGTTCTGATGCCTAAACGTATCATGGATGAACCGTACACAGTCGACCTCGAACTTTGTACCGCTTGCTCAGCCTGTTTTAAAATCTCCTGTCCGGCTATTTCAGCATCGGAAGAGACCAATAAACATGGCAGACCGAAAGCAATTATTGATGAGTCAGTTTGCACCGGATGTACTCTCTGTGCGCAGGTTTGTCCCCCGGAAGCGATTGTGTTAAAATCTCAAAAGGTTGAAGTGTAGGAGAATATAATGTCTGATATAAATTATTCAATTCTGATAGTCGGAGTAGGTGGACAGGGTGTTTTGCTTGCTTCTGAAATTCTTTCCGAAGTTGCTATGAATTTCGGTCTGGATGTTAAAAAATCCGAAGTTCACGGCATGTCTCAACGAGGCGGTATCGTTTCATCACATATCAAAATAGCAGATAAAGTCTATTCACCGACTATTCGTTATGGACAGGCTGATTTTCTTATCTCTTTTGAACAGGCTGAAGGTCTTCGGGCAATGGACTGGATGAAAAAAGATGGTGCAGCTATCGTTTCGACAACAAAACTTATTCCGGCAATCGTTACATCGAAAAAAGAATATAATTACCCGTTGAATGCCATAGAAACAATGAAAACTAAAGCTGAGAAGATTATAGCTGTCAAAGCTGATACTCTTGCTGCTGAGTTAGGAAACCCTAGACTTGTTAATACTATTCTCATGGGTGTCCTATCAAACTTTATGGTGTTTCCGCTTGAGCTTTGGCTTGATGTTATACGCAATCGGGTAAAGTCTAAATTTGTTGATATCAATATCGAAGCATTCAACAAAGGACGTGAAATAAAACTCTCATCTGTTGAGGTTTAGGTATGCCGTATCGGATGATTATTATCAATCCGGGCTCGACCTCTACTAAGACTGCCTATTTTGAAGATAGCAGGAAAGTT
>QQUK01000006.1 GCA_008501655.1 Calditrichota bacterium | reverse complement strand
AAACTATAACTATTACCGATATGGATGTAAGCTGTGATTGCACGACTGTTACACCGAGTGATACAACATTGAAACCGGGTGACACTGTTTATTTCGATCTGACATTTGAGACGAAGGATTACTTTGGACCGGTCAATAAATCGTTTACTGTTTTTACCGACTACAAAAAACGACCCGAGGTTCAATTCTTCTATTTAGCAATCGTAGGTCAATGGTATAATGGTCTTAAACCGGATCCTATTTCACTCTTCTTCCTTCCCGGCAAAAAGAAACAGACTGTAAAAATTCCAAATAAAGTGTTTGATGAAATTTCGGTCGATTATCAAATACTTTTTAATGATCATTTTACAGCTAAAGCAGTAAATGACAAGGCAGGCAAGGATGAATTCCTGGAATTTGAAATTTCCCCTTCTCCAACTCTTCCGATAGGTACTAACCATTCATCCCTGACCATTGGCATAACTGACAGTGACTCTGAAGAGAAGACTATTCTGACTATTCCGGTCAAATTAGTCAAATATTAAACTTATCTTTACTCCACCCAGCCACAATTGATAACTTGACAAATCAATATATTTTTAATTATATATAGTATCAAACTTCGAGGGTAACTCTCTGCTGTCCCTGGGTAGTTTCCTAGCCCCCTCTACCCAACCAGACGAGTGCCCTCTTTTTTATTGCAAAATATATAAAAAAATGCCGTCATATTTCTATGACAGCATTTAAATAAATCTGTAAAATACTAATTAAGCTTTTTCGATACAATCTACCGGGCAGACATCAACACATGCCGGTCCATCATCTTGATCTTCACATTCGTTACATGTATCAGGGTTAATTGTATAGATATCACCTTCTTCGATTGAAGATGTTGGGCATTCCGGTAAACAAAGACCGCAAGCTGTGCATTCATCAGTGATTTTCATTGCCATGACATATTTCTCCAAAAACAAAAGTTAACCTGTTCCACTTTTAATATCGGCAGTAAATATAAAGTTTTAAAAATATCTCACAAGTATTTTTTTACTTTTTTTGGCTGTATGACATTCATTTTCAATTAGTTACAGCGATTATACTTTACCTTTTTGTACAGATTAACAAAACTGCCGGTCTACCCGGCAGTTTTGTTTTAAGCTATCTTAACATGGATTTGGAGCCGGACCACCTGAGAACATATAACTGACAAGGAATACAATATCAGCAATATCAAGTCCCAGACTCGTATCAACATCAGCTTCTTCAAAGCATGGTGGTGCAGGTCCGCCGCTGAAGGCAAATGATACAAAATAAACTAAATCTGCAATATCAATCATATCACCTGCGTCATAATCAACATTTCCGCGAATTGCTCCAAGACAACATCCGGGATCACAAGCATCACCAAGACCATCTCCATCAGAATCTGTCTGAGCCGGATTCGGAGTATATGGACAATTATCCGTAATAGTTAAGACTCCATCTCCATCATCGTCATCGTCTAAATAATCATCAATGCCATCAGTGTCTGTATCTCCATTAGGAACTTCAATGATAGTCAGTATTCCATCACCATCATCATCTGGGTCACGATAGTCCGGTGTTCCATCAGAATCAGTATCACCAACCGGAAATTCTACTGCTGATAAGACTGAATCATCGTCGTCATCTGTGTCAAGATAATCATCTATCCCATCGGAATCGGTATCACCAAACGGCAACTCAGTTGCAGTTATGACACCATCGCCATCATCATCAGGGTCCAAGTAATCAGGAGTTCCATCAGAATCAGAATCCCCAACAGGAAATTCAGATATTGTCAATATTCCATCGCCATCATCATCAGAATCAAGGTAATCATCAATTCCATCGGAATCGGTATCACCATTTGGCAATTCAGTAGCTGTCAGAATCCCATCACCATCATCGTCTGTATCAAGATAATCATCAGTTCCATCTAAATCAGTATCCCCTAAAGGATATTCTACAAGTGTGAGAACTCCATCACCGTCATCATCGGGATCCAATGCATCAATGGTACCATCCCCATCACTATCATTTGGTGAAGCTACCGAACCAACTTCAGTAAAATCATCAATCCCGTCACCGTCAGTATCGGTGAGTGTTGGGTCAGTACCTAAAATAGCTTCTTCAGCATCTGTTAATCCGTCACCATCAGTATCAAGAATACACATATTTTTGATGTCAGAGAATATATCCTGATCGGTAGTATTTCTTCCATCATTCCAAATAAATGCCGGACCATTTAATATATTTATATCAGAACCTAAATAATCACCAATAAACATTGCCGGTGCTATTGGTGTATTACTTACAGGAGGAGTGCTTCCTGCTCCGGAAACAGGACAATCAGTCCAGGTTACACCACAATCTGATGAAGTCGAAGACCAGGTTTCCTGTAGTATATTACCTGGATCATTTCGTTTATCGTAATAAGTAATGCAAATATCACCGGTTGCATCATCAACTCGCATATGTGGAGCCCATTGTTCAAGACCGTTACCGATCGGGTCCTGATTAACTCTCACCAGCGGAGTCCAGGTTAACCCTCCATCAAAAGATGATGAAAAGAGTATATCAGGATCACCAAAAACCATATCTGTCCAGGCTACATACACAGCTCCGGGGCAAAGTGGACTGTTGCTGACCGCAACTGTCACAGACATACCGAAATCGGTTCCAGAAGCTGAAACTGGGGGTAATGCGATACCGGGAGCCACAGCAACCGGACCTAATCCACCGGTTAAAGCTCCAAACGGTGCACCAGCGGCTGGGGCTGGGGATGCATCAATAAAAACAATTGCTGCACCCGGATCATAATATCCAACATAAACCCCACCGGGTGGTATCGTAGGGGTTCCTGCAGCTCCTACAACATCTATACCTGCTCTATGAGAACTCATTGAATTTGGAAGTTGGGGTAAAATTCCTGTAATCGGTACAGGTACTGTAGTAGCGGGATATATTGGAGCTGCACCGATTGTATTTGTACCGGCATACCAGAGTGTAAATGCATCAGCGGCACCTTCATCATATGGATTTCCGTTTCCATCAACATCACCTCCATTTGCATCTAAATACTCAGTCCAAACGATATGAGCATTACCAGCACCTGGAGAAAAGAGATCATCATCAATTTCAATTACCGGATAGTCAAGCCAGGTTCCACCTAAACCAGGAACATTTGCAGCAACAAATGACGGAACACCAAAAGGAGCACCACCACCAGGACTAATATTGGCTACAATACCGTTTGCCACTCCACTAAACGGTGGACCAGCCATTCTTTGAGAACTTGCCATGATAAAACCACCAACCGGAGCCGGGACAGCTGATACCCACGCGTTCCATTCTTCAACAAAAGGAGCATCAGGTGGCTTTGGGGTATTTACCCATGTACCAGCCGCTCCTCCAGCTAATGAAACGCCAAAATTTACTATTGTAGGACCAGGAGCACCTGCTACCAAAAAGTCATTAAATACAGAATATATCTCTCCGGGAGTTAACTCACTCACAGAAATAGAGGCATTGTTTTGATCTGTAACAGCTGCACTACCTGGATTTACGATTGCATTCGGCCCCCCGACAAAAATTGTATCAACCATTGCAGGATGAACCGAGCAAAGATAAGGGAAAGGTCCCCATCCGTCAGCTGCGGTAAATATCACATCATAAGTATTACCTGCAGTTGAAGAAACACCGGAATCCCAAAACTTTGGAGATCCGGCCACTGAGCTTGTTGAGTGTGGTACACCTCCTACCCAGGTCCATCTGACAGTATCCCCCTGTATAATAGTAGTCCCTAAAGGTGAAAAGAAATTATTCCCGATTGAGATGTTATGAATTGTTGCATGTGAAAACACAGGCAACAAAAACAAAACAGATAAAATAATGAGGAAAAATAGTCTTGCTTTCTGTGACATATTTTACTCCCTGCGTCATTAGGGTTATAAATATTATGATCTATAAATTTTTGAAGTATCTACTGATGGTTATATTCTTAGAATGCGTTAATGGATGTACGATGTCAAGTATTAAAATTAAATACGATAATATTTATTCTTAGAGAGTATTATATAAAAGAGGAGACCCTCACAGATCTCCTCTAACTTATGAAACTAAATCAGTTAACTACATGCAATCGGGACAGGACCTCCTGAGAACATAAAACTAACTAGATAAACAATATCTCCAATATCTAAGTTTAGTGTACCATCAACATCAGCTTCCTCAAAACAGGTA
>QQUK01000161.1 GCA_008501655.1 Calditrichota bacterium | reverse complement strand
TGAAGTCGCTGTTTGCAGGTTCATGGATAAATCATAATTTTAAAATATGGATAGGTCACGATGAAGATAATCAGGCATGGGATCTTTTAGCTGACGCGAGGGAAAGACTTGTATCGTTTGAGCAAGGAAACCCGGATTATCCAAAAGAGAAAATAGAAAAAGCGTGGCAGCAGATTTATATCGCTGAAGGTTCAGATTGGTGCTGGTGGTATGGAGATGAACATCAGTCAGCTCATAATAAAGAATTTGATGAGATTTATCGCAATCATCTGAAATCTATGTATGAGCTGCTTGAATTAAACCCGCCCCGGAACTTATCAAAACCAATTTTTACAGGAGTGATTCAAACAAAAGCTTCGATGCCGGAAGATTACATCACCCCTGTAATAGATGGTAAAAGAACGCATTACTATGAATGGTCTCAAGCCGGTCAGTTTCAGGCTCTTGATTCCGGTGGAGCGATGCACTCGGTGTCAAAAATGATAAAACTGCTTAAATTCGGATTTGATGCTCAAAATCTGTATCTGATGCTTGAGTTTGATAATAATAATCTGAATGTACATCAAAACAGCAGACTTCAGATAGAAGTTTTAAACCAATCAAAATTAAATATTGATATTCCTTTTGAGAAACATCATACTACAGATAATACGAATGTAGTATCCGCATACGACAGCCTGCTTGAAATAGCTGTCAAACGTGATTATCTTTTTGAATCCGGATACGGTGAGCTTGAATTTTTGGTTCATCTGGTTCAGGATACTAGCAGATTAGAAACAATACCGGAATCGGAACCGATTGTTTTGAAAATTCCTCAAAAGGATCAGGAACTTTTCTGGTCGACATAAACACTATGGAGGTGTTATGACTGAATCATTTTTTAAAAATGAAGAAGAGCATTCCCAGACTCCCGCAAAGGATATACCCGAGTTAGAATCGGATACAGAGACTCCTCAAGATACAGTTGAAGAAGAACTCTCAGAGAATTTTCAAACTGAAGAGGGGAGAATGGCTGCAATTATGTCCTATATCCCTATACTTTGTTTTGTTCCTCTGCTGAATATGAGAGATAATAAAGAGGCACGTTTTCATGCACGGCAGGGTGTCCTTCTCTTTCTGGTTGAACTTATTGCTGCTATTTTTCTCATTGACGGAATCTCAGATTTTGTGTTCAAGGCAGTTCTGATCCTCTCTGTTGCATTAGCTGCATTCGGAATCTATTTCGCCTTACAGGGTAAAAATTATAAGCTCCCGATTATCGGAGATTTGGTCAAAAAATCAAAAATGTAAATAGGTGAATCATATGTTTAAAAAGTATATATCTATAAGTGCTATTGTATGTACAATGTTTCTGATTCTTTCATGTGCTACTACCGGACCGGGTGGGAAAAAATCATTTATTGTTATTCCGGAAAGTCAGGAAATCGCTATCGGTCAGGGAATGGCTGAAGAGGTCGCCCAATCTGAGAAAAGACTGAATGATGAAGTCTGGCAGGCATATCTTTCAGACATAGGTCAAAAAATTGTCTCTGTCTCCGATCGTAAAAATATTGAATACCATTTTACTGTGATAGAGTCAGAACAGATTAACGCTTTTGCAGCTCCCGGTGGATACATTTATTTTTATACCGGACTTTTGAAAAAAATGGATAACGAAGCGGAACTTGCTGCGGTTATGGCGCATGAGATTTCTCATGTTGTCGGCAGGCACTCTGTAAAACGTCTTCAGGCTGCGATGGGAGTTCAATTAGCCTATGCCCTGGTGTTTGGTGAGGATGGTGCTTCTGAAGCTCTCAATTCGGCTATTGGAATAGGTATGGGACTGACATTTGCCTCGTATTCACGTGAGAATGAGCGTGAGGCTGACGCTTTCGGAATCAGCTATTTGATCAATGCAGGGTACAACCCCCAGGGTGCGGTGACCATGTATGAAAAACTTGCTGAATTAGGCGGTAATTCCGATACAGATATTTTTGAACAGTTAGCTTCAACTCATCCCGATACACAGGAACGGATTAATAATGCCAAAATTGCAATCCAGAAGATGTATCCGCTTCCGCAACATTTGACATTTAATACAAAAAAATATGAAGATATGAAAGCAAGATTGAAATAATCAGTCTGTAAGTCTTGGGAAGTAACTCCCGGTAGTCAGCTTGTATATCTGTAAAAGCTGGACTATCGGGATTTTCTTTTTTGATGCAAAATATTTCGGAAGCAGAATTCCGTTATATCTTGATTTGTGAAACGAAAGTCCTTTGAAATTGTGAAAGAAAGGACTGGAGTTATAAAGAATTTTAAATAGAATTTTTGTTATACTATTGGATACAAATTTATCTGATTTTTGATATTCTGTTGGATAAAAAGGAAGCAGACCTAAATTTATAAATTTAATTCCTTCATTTAAAAATATATCTCCCGCCTTTAACAATGTATAGACCCTGGCACCTTTTACAGCATTTACGGTCCTTCTGTTTATAGACTCGGCATAGCCTACAATTTTCTTGTTTAGATAAATTGGATCATAAATTGAATAGCTCATTATCTGATTATCCTGAAATGCACCAAATACTCTGCATGCTGATTGGTCTTTTAAATGTAATGGTCTGATCAGAAAACTGTATTCACAATCTTTTGTGAAAATCCTCTGAGTTTTAAAGATCTCTTCAGAGGTTAATTCCCTCACTTGTATATTTTTTTGAGTAGCTGCGTTAAAAAGATTACGAACTTCCCGTTTGACCTTTCCTTGGCGGGAATAGGGGAGATGTAAAATTGATTCTGAACCGAAATAATTAATATCATAGCCGATTTCAGCAAGTATTTTGGCCGGTTTCTCTGAGATTTGAACAAAACAAGAATTAACGCTTGTTCTATCGAAATCTTCTAATAACTGTTTCAAATTGGAATCTTTGCAGATCGGGTCCCCTAAAACAAACTTGTTGTTCTGATACTTACGATATGCTAAAAAACCACCATAACTGCTATATCTTACCAGATTTTCCTGATGTAAACTCCATGCATTCGAAAATGAGCCGAATTGGCGTATAAGGCTGTCCGGTGAAGTTTCCCTTTGATGTTTTTGGAATAAAATCGTCATATAATTGAAACCAAAATAGCAATAATTGGTTCAAAAAGATATACAATTATTAAAGTCTATAAAATCAGTTTTATTAAAAGAATGCCGTTAAAATCATATTTTATAAAATCATGTATTACAATAGATTACAGGGTGAAAAATTTTCCATGTTATTGTATGTTTTTTGTTGACAATAAGTTATAAAAATAGGTACTATCCTATGTTGATATAGGTTTTAAACCATATTCGATAAAGGAAACTGTTCAAAAGTCCGACAATAAGTAAGAGAGTGATTGGTGATTGAACAGTTAGCATAAGTCGTTGAATGGGAATGGATTATTAAAGTAAAGGCATTGTAGTCACCGAATTTTGTCCTTGAAACTAACAATTGAGCAAGTTTTTTGGGTATTTTGGGTAATGTCAACCGTCGAAGCAGAAGAGAATAATTATGAGTTTACCTACTGGGAATGGGTTGAACCGTAATCACTTAAAACTTAGAACAAACAAGCAGGACAGAAAAAGCTCATTTTTGTCTCTGTTTGGCATCGTTGGGCATTAGCATTGCCATAGATATGGTAGTGAAACTAATGAAACAATGAGGTTGATTATGGAAGTACGGATACTATTAAAACGAGTCCTGATTGTCTGGGGAATTCTTACACTTATCGTTATGGCATTTGGAAGAATTACTGTTGCACAATCTAATGCAGGGCGTACAGCAGCAGATTTTTTGAATATAGGTATCGGAGCAAGAGCTGCCGGTATGGGAGGAGCATATACAGCTATTTCCGATGGAGCACAGGCTGCCTATTGGAATCCTTCCGGTTTAACATCGATTGAAGCGAATGAAGTCATGTTCAGTCATTTCGACTGGTATCAGGACCTCTCTTTGGAATATGCAACATTTGCAAAGTCTCTTTCGGACAAAACCAGTTTTGCTGCTTCATTTACGTATTTAAATTATGGTTCTATGACTGCTTATGATATTAATGGGCAGGAGCTTTCAAATGATATAGCAGCATCTGATTGGGCCGGGTCGGTTTCGTTTGGAATTCAAGCAACAGAAAATTTCTCGGTTGGATTTTCAGGGAAATATATCAACCAGTCACTTGATGAACTTTCAGCATCTGCATTTGCTTTTGATGTAGGTTGGAAATATCAGCTTGAAAGATTCACTATTGCCGGATTTATGGGGAATTATGGTTCAAAGATGAAATATGATGCCGGTGAAGTAAAACTGCCGGAAGTTGCCAGATTAGGGATTGCTTTTAATCCATTCAATACAGCATTTGTAACATCTGTTGAAGCTGAGAAGTCTGTTGAAGGTAATATTCATATTAGAAACGGTTTTGAGTATGTTTATAACAATCAGTATTCTATCAGATCAGGATATGCTTATTTCCCGGATCAGAACGAAGCGAATTTCAGTTCATTTTCCTTCGGTGCAGGATACCGACATGAAGTTGCTGAGTTTGACTATGCATTTACACCTTCTGAAAAATACACTAACGAATCACTCCATCGATTTTCTCTTATCTTCAAGTTTGGCAAATAGTTAAGTTCAGGTTAAGATTTTGTAAAGCCGACTTTGTTGGTCGGCTTTTTTTATTGCACAATATTACATACATAATTGTGCAATATATTGCGTCAATTATGTGATTTGAATCACGATATCTCCTCATAATTAGCTATACTAAACACAGACTAAGCGGGTCTAATATTGGCGGTTGTTTCACTACTTGAAACCTTCAGTTATACAGCAACTTACGGGAGTGAAAAATATGTTCAAAAAATGACCAAATGTTTTAAAAGTTGGCAACCCTTTTGCTTTTAGCATAAATCAGACGCGGATGTAACTTTAATTATTATAAAGAAAGCAAATGGATAACTTAGATAATCGCCAAATTCAAAATCAATCAGAACATGTTGTTACCATTCCTCAGCAGCGAGTTTCTTATGGCAGAGCTTCAACGGTAGAAGCAGCCTCTGATACTGTCGCAATATCTGAACCCCTGACATTTTTTGAACAAGTGAATTTCTTTTTCTCAGAATATTTTAAAGGATTTCTCTTTGTAATATTGACTTCAGTATTTATAGTTGCAATTCCAAAACTATTTACTGAACAGGGAACGAGACGTGTGGCACTTTATAACTTTATGAAAAGAATACTTGATATCGTCGGTTCGATTTCCGGACTGATTTTAACATTACCTGTCTGGCTTGTTATACCTGTTCTCATAAAACTTGATTCACCGGGACCTGTCTTTTATTCCCAGGTTAGAGTAGGTCAAAACAGACGGAAGAGAGATCGCCGTGTGTATCAGCAGGCTGAGATAGATTGCCAGCGTAACCGTGATCGCCGCCGTGATAATTACGGTGGAGAGACATTTAAAGTCATCAAATTCCGTACAATGGTAAATGATGCTGAAAAGAACTCTGGACCAGTATGGGCATCAAAGAATGATTCCCGTATTACAAAACTTGGAGCGTTTTTGAGAAAATCAAGAATTGATGAAATTCCACAGTTTTTGAATGTCTTAAGAGGTGAGATGTCCCTGGTCGGTCCAAGACCGGAACGCCCGAATTTTGTAATGGATTTGACAGAAAAAGTCGAAGGGTATGAACGCAGACTTGAAGTAAAACCGGGACTAACCGGACTTGCTCAGGTTGAATCCGGCTACGATGATTCAATCTCTTCTGTTGTTACAAAAGTGAAATATGATGTTGAATATATTGAAAATCGCTCTATCTGGCTTGATATTAAAATCATGTTTAAAACAGTAAAAGTTGTCTTTACCGGCAAAGGTGCCCATTAAGATAATTTATAGATATTCTGATATTTAAAACCGTGAAATTTTATTTCACGGTTTTTTTATAACTTGTATTTCCTCAACGATTTTTATATTATTCCGATATTAAATGAAGTGAATAAATCAAAGGATGATATGTTTATAAAACGGAATTTAATCATAACGATTATATTAGCTATATTTTGCTTTTTCCATACAGGAATATCAGCAAATAATCTTACGGTAAAATCCAACCCTGACGGTGCACAGGTTAAAATCGAAGGTGATGTTACCGTCTCGGGTGTAACACCTACGCTATTCAGACATACACTTATTGGTACTTATAAAATCAAAGTTTCTAAATACGGCTATGAGACGTATGAAACAAAAGTCCTTTTGGATCCATCAAAGCAGATGGAGCTTAATGTTGATTTATCAAAGAAAACCAGATTCAAAGCAGCGGCACGTTCTCTGTTGATACCGGGATGGGGGCAAAGGTATGCGGATCAAAGTTTTAAAGGTAAAGCTTTCACTGTCCTTGCGATTACATCTTTAGTTGGATATTATTTTACAGACAAAGATTTTGACCGGGAATACGACCGCTATCAGGAGCATCTGAAAGAGTATGATGAACTTTTGGAAACCGGGACATACGATCAAATTCAGGCAAAACTTCCGATACTGTTAGATCATCAGGAACGTGCTTATAATATGGAAAACAGACGGAGAATTGCAATCGGTACTGTTATCGGAGCCTGGTCTTTATCGTTTTTAGATGCACTCTTTTTCTTCCCGGAAGAAGAGGGAGCATTTACAGTCAAAGGTATGCAGGTTCAGCCTGAGGCGTCTCTTGATAAAGTAGGCTTAAATCTTATGGTATCGTTTTAATGAGGGGAATGAAGATGAAAAAAATATTTATAATAACTATCCTACTTTCGACATTATTCTTTTCCTGTGAACGATATATAGATTCCCGTGATCCAGTCAGATCCCTGCCTGAAATTACTATAGATACGGAAGCATCGATAGATTCGGTTAGATTTTCACCATCAGGTATAACATTTGAACCGGGTGATACAATCAGATTGGCTTTATATACCTCTGAAGTCGGGACAGCTCGCATTTCTTTTACCGGTTCCGGCAATATTACACTCGTGGATAACGGTCTTGGCTATGATGATATTGCTGATGATTTCATTTATAAAGGTGGTTATGTTGTTCCGGCAAACACCAATCTGTACAATGGACTTGTTTCCGGGTTTTTCACAGATAAGGCAGGCAACAATGCACCGGCGGTCACCTCTTATGACTTTCTGTATATAAATACACCGCCAAGCCCGGTAGAGCTGTTTGTTTCATTTCTTTCAGGAACGGCTACCTTCAGCTGGACCCCATCGACAACAGCAGATTTTGAATCATTCAGGTTGTATCGAAGTAATTCAACCAGTGTCAGCGATAGTGATCAATTGATATATTACGGTACTTCAAGCGGAACCAGGTCATTTGAATATGATCCACCCACAGGAACATCGTATTTCCGTATTTATGTCGTTGATCAACATGGTGTCTCGGTTGGATCTAATACTGTACAGATAATTAATTAAAACTTTATATAAAGAGTAACCAATTGTTACATGCCCTGAACAGTTTTATTGCTCTCTTCGTTGATAGCTTTAAGCTTTTTGGCCGAGTTAAAGCATGGATGTTATTATTAATAATATTTTGTGTTAACTATCTGGTTCTGTTTAGTCATACCTACTTTTATGAATTTGCCATCTCATCATTGATAATAGACTGGGTAAATATAATCAATGCCCAATATGCGGTAGCGTTTACTCATTATCCGGGGCATTATATGTTACTACCTTACTTTTACGGGATTACTAAACTGATTACCGGAGCTTTGTTTGAAGGAGCGATTCTTGGATTCGTTGCAGTAGTATTTTACCGGTATATCATACAGCAAAATACACCGACTAAATATACTGTCAGTTCATTTATTGCTCTCTGGTTTCAATTGGCGATTGGCTGGATTGTGATAAACGGGTTAGTAACCGGGGGGCATTATTTTTTACCAAAACTGCTTGAACCGATGCTTCATGGTTCTCCGCGCCGTGAGATGATCTTTGAGTACGTCCTGATGCCGGGATATGATATTATCATATTCGCTTTACTCTATTTTGCGATTCCTTATACTGCGATTTATCGGGTCAATATATTTAATGGGCTTTTAAATTCGATTAAAATCTTTTTTACAAGACCGATATTCTGTCTTTTCTTAGCTGCTGTTATTATGTCTCTGCCGATTCTTTTAGGGCTTCTGCTAAACCAGCCATATTTTATTGTTACAAAATTCCGGCCGGAAATGATTTATTGGATGTTACTACTCTCAATAGGTATGGATATCTTTGTGAATTTTTTCTGGATGGCGACCTCTGTTGGATACCTCTCAGATTTGGAATAACCATTCCATTTTGAAACAGTCTTTCTTAATCTCCTCTATATAATCAAATTTTACTCTGTATCTGTATTCAGAATTGTAAAAAAAACCTTAGTTCTACACTTTTTTCCTATATAAAAAATCAATTTGTCCGATAATTTGTATATGATTTCCACGAGTGTAAAAAGATGAAAAAAATACTATTAGTAGACGACGATAAAGACCTATCACAATCACTGGCAAACCTGTTTGACTCTGATAAATATCATTTTGACTTCTTAGAAGATGGAATGGAAGTTGGTAATTTTGTTCGTGAGCATAATGAAGTTGATTTAGTTATGCTTGATGTAAACCTTCCGTCACTTTCAGGATTAGATGTCTTAAAACAGATTAAGCAGATCAAAGATGATCTCCCGGTGATTATTATTTCAGGATTTGTTTCGACTGAGAATGCAATCGAGGCAATGAAAGAAGGTGCCTACGAGTATTTAACAAAACCTTTTGAACTTGAGAAATTAATCGAAACGGTAAACAAAGCTTGCGGATTTTTATCACATTCGACTTCTAATCAGATTTCTGAACCTCAGCCGGGTGGAAACGAGATTGGTGAGATAGTCGGTAAATCTCCGGAGATTGTTGAAATCGCTAAACTGATTGGTCAGGTTGCAAACTCTGATGCTGCTGTTTTAATCTTTGGTGAATCGGGAACCGGTAAAGAACTTGTTGCCCGTGCCATTCACCGGAGTTCCAGACGCAAAAACAACGCTTTCCTTTCTGTGAACTGTGCTGCACTCCCGGAGACATTATTGGAGTCAGAACTTTTCGGACATGAAAAAGGTGCCTTCACCGGAGCCTACTTTAAACGAATAGGTAAATTTGAACAGGCAAACAACGGTTCGCTCTTTTTAGATGAAATCGGTGATATGTCGATGTTGACTCAATCGAAACTTCTGCGTGTTTTACAGGAAAAGGAATTGGAAAGAGTCGGCGGTTCTGAAACTATTAATGTTGATGTTCGAATTGTCGCTGCCACAAACAAATCACTTGTCCAGTGTATGAAAGATGGTTCTTTCCGGGTCGATCTTTTCTACCGCTTAAAAGTTGTCTCAATTTTCTTACCGCCCCTTCGGGAAAGACGTTCTGATATTCCGATCCTTGTTGATCATTTCATGAATAAATATGCCGGTCAGATGAATCAGTCGAGTAAAAAACTTTCTAAAAATGCGATGCAGCTGCTTACAAAGTATAATTGGCCGGGAAATGTCAGAGAACTTGAAAATAACATCCATACAGCTCTGGTAATGTCAAAATCTGATTTGTTACAACCGGAAGATTTCCCGATTAATTCCGAAGCAGGTAAGCCGGTAGATATCGATATGGAAAATATTCAGGAAGATTATACCGATACATTTAAAAAGATTATCGATCCGGTCATGCCGAATCTGATTATCAATTCTCCGGGGCAGATTTATCAGTTTATGGAATCTGCTTTTGAACGGGCTATCATTTCATCATGTTTAAAACATTTTGATGGTAACCAGGTCAAAACAGCTGAAACTCTTGGTATATCAAGAAACACGCTCAGAGATAGAATTTCCCGTTACGAAATCTATTAAACTCTCCAAATAGTGATTCACAAACAAATGTAATTTCTCTATATTCAGCTTTATGAAGATATGTCATACAGCTGATACTCATCTTGGTGCCGGGGATACTCATTCAAAGCGGGGTGAATCCGGACTGACTTTACGGCAGGAAGATATAATTAACAGCTTTATTGAAGCGGTTGATAAAATCATCGAGATAAAACCGGATGTTTGTATTCATGCCGGCGATATTTTCCATGTAGTGAGACCAACGAATAAAATCATCGCTATTGCCGGTGAACAGCTACACCGGATTGCTGAAGTACACAAAATCCCCACTGTTATAATCAGCGGTAATCATGATGCCCCGAAACAACCGACTATCGGGGCTGCTTTAGATATCTTTTCCCATATAGATAATTTGTATATCTCAGCTGGTATTGGTCTGAAGACGTTTGAGATTGGGGATACCAAGTTTTTTGCGATTCCTCATTGTCTGACGACGAAAATACAAAAAGAAGAGTTAACCAAATGTGTACCGGACAAAAACTTCAAATATAATATTCTCATCATGCACGGTGTCGCTGCCGGGATGGAAGAATTCTCTATGGCTGATTTAGGCGAACAGGAACTCCCTTTAAAAACGATGGAGCAATTTGATTATACCGCATTAGGACATTTCCATAATTACTGCAAAGTTGCCCACCGCTCCTATTATTCAGGTTCAACAGAACGTCTCTCACAGAGCGAGAGAGATGCCGAGAAAGGGTTTATAGTCGTTGATCTCGATGAATTCAACCTCCGCTTTGAGAAGGTAAAATCCCGTGTTATGGTCGATATCCAGCCTATAAACGCTGCCGGTAAAAGGGGAGACCAGCTTGCTCAGCTCATTAAACAGGAAGTTGATAAAGTCGGCAGTTCCGATAAAATAGTCCGGCTTAAAGTACAGGGTGTATCCGAAGAAACGCTGAAAACGTTACCTACTTCGGTACTTGCTGATTTAAAACAAAAGTCATTTTCTTTAAACATCGCGATTGAAAAGGAGAAATCTGAGGAAACCTTACCGCAATTCGGGAAATCAGGCATAGGGCGGATAGATGAAGGATTTCTGCAGTTTCTTGATTTGGTTGATTTATCCGGTTTTGATAAAGAGAAGTTAAAACAGGAAGCGATAAAATATCTTGCTGAAGAAGAATCTATTTGAATGAATGTAAATCTTTGTTTGTAAAAATCCACTCCGGTGTTTTTAACAGATTTCCAAAATTGACAGAATACCATGGGGAAAGAGTAGAATCATTCGGGTTTTTCAGAATATGAATATCCTGTGCCGGCATATAGCTTTGTGCTAACAGAAACAACCGTTCACCAGTTTTATTATTTTCAGCAACATCTACAACGATAACAGCATGACCCGGAAAGCCGCCTTGTATAAAGACGTCACCTATCTCTATGTTTTCTATGGTTGCTTTGTCTAACAACTCTTTTTCAAGCGAATATGAACCGGCATACATAAACACTCTGTTCAGATAATTGCGGAATGTCTGATATGATGAATCCTTTTCTTCCGACTCTTTCCATTTGACCTTATTAATACTCACGTATGGTCTCATTCCGTTAATCCATTGCCGGAAAGAACAGCTGTCCCCTGAAGTAAAGTTAAACCTGATTTCATCATATCGTTTCATCGCATATAGAAATTCCGCCCTGAGACGGATGACAGCATCCGCACACTGCTGAAGGTCTTTATCGCCGACGTCAATGTCAAGTAAAGCATAATGGGCATCCTGATTTGATTTTAATTCACCGCTAAAGGTATGAACTTTACTCTCAGGTGCTTTTAAAGGGAGCTGTCTCAACCAATCAGCAAAGCTGTTTGGTTGGAATATACTGCGTTGATGCGAATCCGGTACTTTTATGTCGAAGATATGAGATACAGCCTGAAAATCATTGTTTTTCCAATTATAGTTGTTCGCCTGAATGAGACAGGCGAACAACAGTACAATACATGTATAAATAATTTTATTCATAAGTCATGAAAGGGAGAAGTTCCAATCCATGGAGAATTACAATGATAAGTATAATCGGGGAGATATATCGGAGGGTAAAAAGGAAGCCTTTATATAAAAGTTCCTTTGAACCGAATTCTTTTGTACGAATTGAATCAAGCATAAACCAACCGACAAAGATAGCAGTTAGTAATCCACCAATTGGAAGCATGAAATTTGTAGTCAGCGCGGCAAAGAAGTCAAGATATCCCATTCCGTCGGTGAAAGGAACTTGCCAGGATGCGACCGCTGAAAGTAAGCCGATCAGGTATATGACTCCTCCTAAAATAATAGAGGCTTTTTTGCGGCTCCACTTCTTTTCATCTATGAAATATGAAACGACAACCTCAAGCAGGGAAATACCTGAAGTTAACGCCGCAAAGGAAAGGAGGACAAAAAATGGTACAGAAACCCAGGGACCGGTTTGTGCGAATAATACAGGCAGAGTGGCAAAAATTAACCCCGGACCTTCTCCCGGTTCCAGTCCATAGTTGAATACCATTGAGAAAATAGCGACTCCAGCCATCAAAGCAATACCCGTATCAAGCAATGAGATAACAACAGCATCACGGGTGATTGATTAATCTTTCCCCATGTAACTTCCGTAAGTCAGCATGGCACCCATACCGATCGAAAGAGTGAAGAAAGCGTGCCCTAAAGCTGAGAGAACACCTACGGCACTTATTTTTGAGAAATCAGGATTAAAGAGAAATGACAACGCTTGTTTTCCCCCTTGAGTAAAGGCAATACCGTATATCATCAAACTTACCAATATGAACATCAGCATTGGCATTAAAATTTTTGACCAGCGTTCAATTCCACCTTTTATTCCACCCATAACAATAAGAATTGTCAAAAACATAAATATGGTATGCCAGAGAATAGATTCACCGGGACTGGTTACAAGGAGTGTGAATTGATTTGAAATTTCCTCAGCGGTACCGGAAAACCCAGCAATTGATTTGAAAATATAAGCTAACGCCCACCCGGCAACAACAGAATAGAATGAGAGAATTAGAAATCCGGAGGCGATACCAAACCAACCGGTGATTTTCCAGCCTGTTTTGGGATGGAGTAACTTCATAAAAGCACCGACCGGATTTTTTTTGGTATTTCTTCCGATGATAAACTCAGATATCATTATTGGTAAACCTACAAGTAATACACAGACAAGGTAGATCAGGACAAATGCACCACCGCCATGAACCCCGGTCATATACGGGAATTTCCATATATTACCAAGACCGATAGCTGAACCGGATGCAGCCAGGATGAATCCTATTCGAGTACCCCAATTACCTCTTGAGTCATTTTGACCTGGTGTATTCAATTGTTCACTCATTACATAACTCCATATGTCAAATATATTTATTCACAATTTATCTTCGGATTTATGTCTAACAATGAAAATTCTTCGAGCTATATTGTCAACTAATAAAAGAGAAGAGAATTTCGGATGTTTTATGAAACTTTTTGTTAGCCTACGGGTACCTTGAGATATATCATTCTGTTTTTTGTTGACCGTTTATAACAGAAAAATTAACATGAGTGTAAGAAAGTATGGAATTGATAAAAAGGAATTTAGAATGAAAAAAGTTTTAGTTTTAATCATGTTTTCAGCACTTTTCGTGAGTGCTTCAGCTTCAGCCTCAGGCTTTGGATCTCTTCAAACAGCTACAACCGGAGGAATGGGTAAAGGAAACTTTATGGGTTCAATCGGTGTCGGGGATGCAACTACTTTTTCCGGAATCTATTCTTATGGGCTTTCAGCTAATACCGATGGACGTTTGAAACTCGGTTTAATTGACGGCGGCAGAGGTTCTGATGCCAACCTGATGTTTGGTGCTGATTTCAAATACAATATCGTCTCTACAAAAGATTTAAAAAATGGTCCGTTTGATATGGCTGTTGGTGGTCTGTTTGAATATTATGACGATGAATACGGTTCAATGTGGATGCTTGGTGGTCAGTTTATCGGCTCCTATCCGTTTATCATGGAGAACCAGAGGGTCCTTTCACCATATGGTCGGATTAATGTCCGAATTGAATCGATATCTGATGCCGACTCGGAACTTGAAATCGGTTTTAATGCCGGTATCAAATGGGAATTGTCAAATACAATTGATTTCTTTGGTGAAATCCAGATTGATAACATCGACAATTTCTATTTCGGACTTGACTTCAATGTCATGTAAGAAAGTAGTCAAAACTCAATGACATATATCGATGCTTTTATACTCGGTCTCCTGCAAGGGTTGACCGAGTTTTTGCCTGTATCATCCTCAGGACATCTTGTCATTACCGGTGCATTACTTGGCACAAAAGAACCGGGAGTGACTTTTGAGATTCTCTTACATCTTGGTTCTCTGTTAGCTGTTTTGATTTATTTTCGTTCAAAGATTATTCAGGTTATAAAATCTATTTTTAATCCACAAAAAAAATCTGATCGAATGGTAATTATCTATCTTGGTATTGGAACTATACCGGCGGTGATTGCGGTGCTTTTGTTTAAAGACTTTTTTGAAAAAGCATTCACAAATCCGATTCTGGCGTCCTGTATGCTTTTTGTGACCGGATTTATTTTGCTTTCTACCCGATTTAAGAAAAAAGGGGAGAGCGATGTTACAATCAAGTCATCAATTCTGATGGGCATCGGACAAGCTTTTGCGATTATTCCCGGTATCAGCCGTTCTGGCACAACTATCTCAACCGGTATGCTGTTAGGAGTAAAACCGTCCGAGGCAGCCGAGTTTTCATTTTTACTCGCAATACCGGCAATTTTGGGGGCGGTTGTATTTAAATTCAAAGAATTGATGCAGCTTGATACAGCCCTTTTCGGGCAGTACTTTTTCGGGTTTAGCGTGACATTTTTATCTTCTCTGTTTGCAGTATATGCCGTTCTGACTCTGATAAAAAAAGGAAAATTTGAATATTTTGCATATTATTGCTTTGCTGCCGGTGCTGTCGGGTTGTATCTTTTTCTATAGATGATAAATAAAGCTCTCATAATTCGTTTTAGTTCGTTAGGTGATATAATTCTGACATCATCGCTTGCTCTGAATTACAAAATTAATCACCCTGATTCAAAAATTTATTTTCTCACCAAAGAGAAATTCAAAAAAACAGTTTCACTTATCGATGCCGTTGATGAAATAGTTACGATTCCTGATGACTGCTCATTTGTAAACCTTTGCAAAATCGGAATGGAACTTGATAAGATCAATTTTAACACGGTGATTGACTTACATGGAAATTTCCGCTCACTGACTATTAGAAAGATACTCACAGCGGACCATAAGGTCGTCTATCCAAAAAGACGCTATGAACGAATTACTGCTGTCAAAAAAAAGATTATTCCTGAATCATATCCGCATACAATCGATTTATACAATCAGACTTTGATTGATTTGGAAATGAACAGTTATAGCAAAAGACCTAATTTAGTCTCGACTAATAATATTTCAGATACAGAAAAGAGTTTTTTATCAAAGCATCCTCATACAGTTCTCTTTGCTCCCGGTGCATCATATGCAACAAAGCAGTATGATATTCAGAAGTTTGCTCAAGCTGCAGAAACGTTGCAGAGAGAATATAATGCCGGGATTATCTGGGCTGTTACTAATGAGTCAGAAATAGTATCAGAACTTTCACAAATACCAGAATCATCTTTGATGAAATATGTCAATCTACCAATAACGGAACTTACATCACTGATTGCCAAAACAGATTTAGTTATTGCCAATGATTCCGGAATCGGACATCTTGCTTCATCGGTCAATACGCCGGTTGTGTCATTGTTCGGGCCAACTCATCCGGTGTTAGGTTTTTCTCCGAAGGGACAATTCGATCAGGTGCTTGATGTTAAAGAATATTGCCGACCATGTTCACTTCATGGAGGAAAAGCTTGCTTCAGGGAAGAACAGTTCTGTTTTACCAAAATATCTCCGGAGCAGATCGTAAATTTAGCTTCCTATAAACTTGAACATCAGAACTGCCGGAACAAAGCAGTATTTGTTGATAGAGATGGGACAATCATTGTTGATAAACATTTTCTTTCCGACCCAAATGAGATTGAGTTTATCGAAGGTTCTGTTGATGCTTTGAAAAGACTCTCAGAATCAGGTTACAAAATAGTCGTAGTCTCTAATCAATCCGGAGTTGCCAGAGGGAAATTTCCGATTGAAACAGTTGAAAAAGTCAATCAGGAGTTTTCTGAAAAACTTTCAGCACGCGGTGTCGATCTCGATGCTATTTATTATTGTCCCCATCATCCGCATGGATCTGTGAATCAATATACAATCAAATGCGGTTGCCGAAAACCATCTCCTTTAATGGTAGAGGATGCGATTGAACAACTATTGATCAATCCGATTGAATCGTTTGTAATCGGAGATAAACTCGATGATATTAATTTAGGTAAAGTTGTAGGTGCTAAACCAATTTTAGTTCGTACCGGCTATGGAAGAGGTTTCCAGGAAAAGATTGATAGTTCCCGTTTTTACCATGATGTTAAAATCGTAGATAACCTTGCGGCTGCAGCTGAGTTTATCGGAGATCATCATCTTGATTAAAGAAGCTCGTTACTATGAACAAAAAGAAGCAGACAAAGTACACTGTCATCTCTGTCCCGCTGAATGTCTACTCAAAGAAGGTCAGCAGGGGATATGTATCAACCGATACAATCAGAATGGAAAGCTGTATACAGATAATTATGCTCAAGTTGTTACCATAGCTGTCGACCCG